>PWJF01000124.1 GCA_003560935.1 Ignavibacteriales bacterium | reverse complement strand
CGATGTACAATCTTGAAAGAGCGAAAACGTTTTTCACAGATATCGCCAGTGAACATCATGAGAAAACGAATATCATATATGAAATTGCAAACGAACCGAACAATGTCAGTTGGGAACGGATAGTGGAGTATGCAGATTCGATCATTCCGGTAATCCGGCAGTACGATGAGGATGCGGTGATCCTGGTTGGTACCCCGGGGTGGTCGTCGCTGGGTATATCGCAGGGTAACGGTCCGCAGGAGATTTACAATAATCCTGTTACGATAGATGACAACATTATGTATACATTCCATTTCTATGCGGCATCTCACGGTCAGGTCTATCGAGACGCACTTGAATGGGCTGCTGAAAGACTTCCCATTTTTGTGAGCGAGTTTGGTACCCAGACCTACACCGGCGACGGAGGGAACAACTTCGTAAGCACACAGGCGTATTTTGATATTATGGACGAGCATAAAATAAGCTGGACGAACTGGAATTATTCACACGATTGGCGGTCGGGTGCAGTGTGGAAAGTAGGAACATGCCCGGGCGGACCGTGGACTGAGAACAATCTAAAGGAAGCCGGTCTGTGGATTCGGGAAAAGATCAGGGAACGATTTGTAACATCGGTAGATACACCTGACGAGTTGCCGGAAACGTATACTCTGGCGCAAAATTTCCCGAATCCTTTCAATCCTTCTACGACTATTCAGTACACTATTCCACAAACCGGAAAGGTTATGCTGAGGATCTACAACGTATTGGGACAAGTTACTCAAATACTGGTGAATGAAGTACAAACACCCGGAACCTATTGGGAAGAATTTGATGCATCGCTTCTTGCAAGCGGTGTATACTTTTATCGTCTGACATCCGGTGATTATACGGAAGTTAGGAAAATGCTGTTTATGAAATGAGGAGTGCGAAATAATGGAATGATACTTACAAAGAATCAATCTTGAGTCCGCTTTAAAAAGCTTGTTTCATTATTTACAGCCACAGATTTCACGGATTCTTGATTAAAATAATAATAACATATAGAAATAATCTGTGTCAGGACATTATATCGTACCGGAGTTTATATCGTGTGATTGCCGGCGAACTGGGTGGTGAATATATGACCGTCAACACGGAATTGTGGAAACTGATCGATTCTGTCGGTACAGATGGCGAGTAAAAAGGAAAATTAAGGACACACATCTATGATAGAAAGATTTAAAAAAGAATATGTACAAGATATTATCAACATTTGTTATAGAACAGGTTTTTATGGAGAAGATCTTACAAAGCAAAAAGTATTCAAGGATAAAAAACTCTTTGCTATGAGATTTGTACTTCACTATACCCGATTCCAACCGGAATTCTGTTTTGTGTATAAAGAAAACGGTAAAGTTGCCGGCTATGTAGTCGGTACCGATAATACCAAAGAACAGGAAGCCGATTTTACAAAGTCTATGTATCCGAGAATAATTATGAGAATGTATTTGTTTACATGGTGGTATTCTTACACTTCTTTCAGGCATATCAAAAGTTTTCTAAAACCGGAAAGTGAATCGGTGTTGGATAATTCGTCGATTGAGAAATATCCGGCCCACCTACACATGAATGTGTTACCGGGATTTCAGTCGCGGGGTATCGGACAGCAACTTTTAGATGCTTTTGTCTCGACGATGCGGGATAATGATGTTGCGGGAATCCACCTGGGCACCAGCTCCGAGAATAAAAAAGCTGTTCCATTTTATGAGAAGAACAAATTCGTTTTGTTAAAACAACTCGATAGCGATATGTGGGGGACTGGTACCCGCTTGAAATCGTTAATTTATGGATTAAGACTAAAATAGTAAAATTACAATGATAAAGGAACAATTCATGAAACTAAATCGGAAATTACTTCTTGTGACTTTCGTACCGTTATTCATATCAATCATAGGAATAATAAATTTGCAGGCACAGTCATCAAGTGATGGAATGGCTGCAATACAACAAAATAAAACAGGAGATAAAGAATTACTTGATAAATATGCTGCGAAAGATATGAGCTGTCTTATTTCAATGTGGAATCATCGCAGAGATCTGGTGGATACCGGTGATGTAGCGAGGCTTGTCTCTGAACTTGGCGTCAACCATATCTGGTCGAACGATGAACCGTATCACGGTCAGGAATGGGAAGAAACTCATATCTACAAGCTTCTTCAAATTCCGGGAGTTGAATATGTTCAGGCGAAAGTAAACCGGGCTGCGTGGGGCTGGACCCACGGGATGTCGCTGAATCATGCCCGCTCGATTGCATCGCTTTCGCTGGATCACGAGGGTATATCCGGTATGTACCTCAACGATTTCTACGATGAGATTGAAGATGGATACCGTACCGAAGAGCAATGGAGGGAGATTATCGCTGCAGCGAGGGAGATAAATCCTAATCTTAATCTCTGGGTACCCCACTATCCTCACCGCGACCAGGGCAGGCACACATTCGACTTCGACATCGATGCGGTGATTCTCAACCTGTGGGGAAACGATCCCGAACTTATTGCACGCGGTCCGGAACATCTGGCTGCCGGGCTTGAGCACCATCCCGACCGACCTGTGATGGCAGGTCTTTACCTAAGATCCGGAATGGACGGGGGACGCTGGCTCACCGAAGAGGAGTTCCGCTTTCTTTTGGGTCATTATGTCGAAATGTTAAATGCCGGAAAGATAATCGGACTGCGAATGTTTGCGGCATATCAATTCGTGGAACGACCTGAATATGTCGAGTGGGCTAAAGAAATACTTAAGGAGGTTACATGCAGATGAATTGTTCGAATAATATGTTAAAAACTGCTTGTCCGATGTTGCTCGTTATTCCTTTTCTGATTGTGTTTATCTCTTGTACTGTGACCCCTACTACAGACGATGTAATAATTGTTGATGAAGGTCTCCGCATGAAAATAATCGGTTATGTTGCCGGTTGGACAGAGCCGGATATTGAAAACATCGACGCAACAAAATTGACGCACATAAATTATGCATTTGCTAATGTGATAGACAACCGGGCGGTGCTTCAGATGCCGTATGATGCATCCCATTTATCCCGGCTGAACGCTCTGAAGGAACACAACCCGGACCTGAAGATCCTTGTGTCGGTCGGAGGATGGTCATGGTCGGGTAATTTCTCGGATGCAGCTTTGACATCCGAATCACGACTGCAGTTTGCTGAGAGTGTTGCAGACCTGATCCGGGAACATAAACTTGACGGGATTGACCTGGACTGGGAGTATCCGGGACAGATCGGAGCCGGTAACATATACAGACCCGAGGACAAACAGAACTTTACGCTTCTGTTGAAGGAAGTGAGAAAGCAGCTCGATAAGATGAGTGTTGAAGAAGACAGAAAGGGATTGGACAGGTACCAGTTGACAATTGCAACCGGTGCCAACGAAGCATACCAGCAAAATACCGAAATGGATAAAGCACAACAGTATCTCGATTTTGTCAATATTATGACGTACGACTTCCACGGCAGTTGGACACCGACGACGGGGCACCATACTAATCTCTACCCGTCGGGGGATCCTTCCGGGATGTCTTCTGTCATGGGAGTGGAAAACCATCTTGAAGCAGGGGTACCGGTAGAGAAACTGGTTTTGGGTGTTGCATTTTACGCCAGAGGATGGAAAGGTGTGGAAACCGTTAATAACGGTCTCTTCCAGCCATACGAAACCGACATTCCTAATGTCTCCTATTCGGATCTTGCTGCCAATTACATCAACAAGAACGGTTTTATTCGATATTGGGATAACGATGCAAAGGCACCTTACCTATGGAACGAGGCGGAGCGAACTTTCTTTACGTATGATGACGAAGAATCCCTCAAGTATAAGACGGACTACATAAAGGAGCAAAGTCTAACCGGCGCCATGTTTTGGGAACACAGCCACGATGTAACTGAAACTCTTTTAGGCGTGCTGTTTGAAAATCTTCTGGATGATACCCGGATTGACAGAACAGGAAATGAATAACGATATGACAGGTATAATAAATAATAATTTAATAACAAAATAACGAGACGAATATGAACACCTTTAATATCTTACCCATTTTATTGTTGATTGTATTAGTAATGGTTGCATGCGATCGTACCTCGAAAGGTGTGACTGTGAATGATTATATATTACACTGGAAGGTTGGGACTAACTATCTCGAGGACAATCGTTTTAGATCGGATCTTGTGCTGATAAATCAAAGTGATAAAGTGCTCCATAATGACTGGTCGCTATATTTCAATTTTTTAAGGTTGGCGGATACGGAAAGTATATCGCCGGCTCTGAAACTTACGCATATTAACGGTAATTTTTACAAGCTCAGTCCGGGTGAACAATACGAGCCTTTACAACCCGGCGAGGAACTTGAGTTCTCATTTGAGGCGTTCGGTTCGGCTATCAAAGAAATGGATGCACCGGACGGTGCCTATTTTGAATTTTCAGACGGAACAATTGTGCCGGTAAAAATTGTCGTTGGATCGTTTGAGCGTGAAGAACAATTGAACCGCTCCCCGCAAGATGAGGTTCCGGTACCTACGCCGGATATTGTATTCGAGCAAAATTCTACTCTTTCAAAACTTCCTCCGGATGAAGTTGGCAGAATTACTCCTTCGCCTGTAGTATTTACCGATAATTACGGTTCGTTTACTATAACAACCGAAACATCGATTTATTATCAGGAAGGATTAGAAAGTGAAGCCCGCTTCTTGTCGGAATCGCTCGTACCGCTTTTGGATTTTCAGCTGTCGGTAGTAAAAATGAATCCATCAACAGAAAATAATAGCATACAACTATTGTTAGCTGACATAAAGGTAAACGGGGTTAACAAACAATCCGGAGACGAAGCATATAATTTACGGATTTCAGAATCAGGCATTGAAATAAGAGGCAGTGACCCCGCCGGAGTATTCTATGGAATACAAAGTCTTCGCTCACTGATTCCATTGGATGTTTGGCATTCGCCCGCTAACACTATTGCACTTCAGACTGCATCGGTTGAAGATGCTCCGGGATTCCGGTATCGCGGTTTGCATTTGGATGTTTCACGAAACTTCCAGTCCGTAGAAACGGTGAAGCGGTTGCTGGACGCAATGGCGTTCTATAAGCTGAATAAGTTTCATTTCCACCTTACAGATGATGAAGGGTGGCGTCTTGAGATTAAGGCGTTTCCTGAATTGACCGAGGTGGGTGGTCGGAGAGGTCATACACACGATGAACGCGAGTATATGATTCCGTCGTACGGCTCGGGTCCGGATCCCGATCCTGATGCTTCGATGGGAAGCGGTTGGTATACGCAGGAGGAGTATATCGAGATTCTCCGG
>PWJF01000101.1 GCA_003560935.1 Ignavibacteriales bacterium | reverse complement strand
TCACCGAGATATAATTTCCGTACCTGCTCGTCATTCGCAAGCTCCTCGGCAGAACCGCTTTTTAAAATACTTCCCTCGAACAACAAATACGACCGGCAGGTAATCGAGAGCGCTTCATGTACATTATGATCCGTAACCAAAACACCGATTCCTCTATCACTCAAACTTTTCACCAATTCCATTAAGTCTTCAACTGCAATAGGATCGATCCCCGCAAACGGTTCATCGAGCAGAATGAATTTCGGGTCGGTTGCCAGAGAACGCGCTATTTCGGTTCTTCTTCGCTCTCCACCGGAGAGTATATAGCCGTAACTGTCCTTTAAGTGCGCAATACCAAAATCTTCCATCAACTGATCGCATCGCTCATGTCGTTCAGCTTTTGACATTTTACGTAACTCAAGTATCGACATGATGTTCTGCTTAACTGTCAATCTTCTGAATATTGATGCTTCCTGCGGTAAATATCCCAATCCATACCGAGAACGTTTATACATCGGTACCCGCGTAATATCGTTCCCGTCCAGAAAAATCTTACCGGATGTCGGTTTAATCAATCCAACGATCATGTAGAACGTTGTTGTTTTTCCGGCGCCATTCGGACCGAGCAGGCCGACCACTTCTCCCTGCTTCAATTCAATCGAAACATCCTCAACGACATACCTTTTACCGTATCGTTTATATAAGTCTTTTGTATAAATGACACTATTGCGTTCCGCTTTCCGTTCGGTCTCTGTCAGTTGATCAAGTTCGACCAGTTCTTTTTTTCCAGGTACGCTCATTATCTTACAGCTCCAATCGGGTGATGTATCATTGTTCGATCCGGAACAGACAGTATGGGTCTGTCATTTCTCCAGTTAAACCCGGGAAGATTGAATGTTGATTCCCGCCCGCGAACAAGATTTTCCGGGTTATATTGCCCTTCAATTCCTCCGACGATCTTCAATTCGTCAATTTCTCCATCGACAAACAACAACGTAATTTTGTCTCCGGTTACATGATTAACCCCATTCGGCAGCATATCTTCATACAAATAATACACACTTGTTGCCTGATCACGGACTTCTATTTTCTCTATCTCATCGTTCTTGAACCACATTGTCAACTCGATGCCCGTTAATTGGTTGAATCGTTCGGGATACCGTACGTCACTTTTAGAAATTGCGAATGACCGCTCGTAAACTTCAAGTGTTCGTAGACGCCGTTCTTCGAGCTTGACATGTATCGAATCCCCTGTAATCTGATTCTCCTGATACCATAAAATCGGTGATCCTGTGAGACTTAATTCATCCGTTTCGACCAAGTATGTCGCCAACCTGCCGCGTGCAGACAGTTCGTCTCGATTCATTTCAACTTCATCGATAGCGATAAATTTTCGTGCGGTATCCTCAATTTCAGATTCCATTATACTGCTTTTAACTATCAAAGTATCGATTTGTCCCGTATCGGTTGTGTCTATATGTACAAGAACCGGGGATTCCTTCATCCTGCTATACCCTGTTTCACTGTTATACTCCAGAAGTTCCCCGTAAACAGTCGTACCGCGTTCACGATCCACTACACGAACGTTACCGGTTGCCGTTGAGAATCCTTCATCCCGTCTGTGTACCAGGTGATCCGAATAAATTATACCTGCGGGGTCATCGACGATAACATTTTCCCAGAATTCCGCAATCTTCTCGTCTATATAATATTTTCCGTAATGTGCCGTGAGACGGGTTACACCGTCATCGAGATAAAGATTTCCTTCACCGTCGAGGATCCGATCATTGCCGTGATAGAATCCCTGGTCGGCAATAAGCGTAACGGTGTCATCAACAACCCGTACGTTGCCTTCAAGAAAGGCATTATTTCTTGCCGGATAATGTATCGCACGATCGCAATATACGAGGACGTCCCTCTGCTCAAGGATTACGTTACCGACCAGTTCCCGTATATTTTCACCATCGATTCTTTTTCCTATCAAGCTGTCGGCATTCCTTATTATGATGACGTCATTTTCATCGGATAATAGTATTGGACCTATAAATAGACAACAAATCATTAAAACGCAAACACTCTTGCTCATCGTTCAGCCCCTCTCCGGATTCTCTTGTATCGGTTATTCAACACGAGTCTGCCCGGTTACACGATAAATTGTATAATTTGACAAAGCTGCATCCGACTCCAGGCCATATCCCTGAATGATCTCTTCGGGAGATGTTATCTTCACAAACACGTCGGTATGGATACGTTCAGTTTCGTTTTTCCAGTGAATTTCCTCCGTTTCAAGAATCGTACCGTCATCTCCTTCGATAATAACATTACCATACCCTGAGAGATCCTGGGTTTCATCATCGACTTCTCCCCGGTCGGAAGTCAGGATTGATGTTATCAAACCCTCTTCATTATAAAAATCCACATGAACACCATCTTCAAGCAATGTTAATTTTTTATCATTAAATACTGCAATATAGCCGGCGTGAATTATTGCTGATATTACCCCTTCGTTCGAAATTATTATTTTACTGTTCCAGCTTTCCTGGTCGGGCATTTCTTCGGCAGTGATGCCTTCAACTACACTTGGACGGATGCGTTGTTCGCATCCTGCCAACCCTCCGGCAATAAACAATATTACTACAAAAATAATCATACTTGATTTCATCGTTCCGATAACCCCGCCTTCACCAGATCATGTAAATGAATCATACCAACCGGTTTATTAAAGTCGTCGACAACAATAAGCTGCGTGATGCTATACATCTCCATCTGCTGCATTGCAGTCGCTGCAAGCGCTCCGGGTCCTATTGTTTTTGGATTTTTAGTCATAGCATCGGCTGCCGTCAACGAGTTCAGAGCCAGCGTTCTTCCGAGTAAACGGCGCAAATCACCGTCGGTAATAATTCCGCTGAGATGCCCATCTTCATCGATAATACAGGTTGCTCCAAGTCTCTTTGTCGTCATCTCAATAATTGCATCTTTTAACGAGACCGATTCTTTCACGACCGGAATCGCCTCGTCTTTAACCATCATTTCACGCACTTTGAGCAGGAGTCGCTTTCCGATATGCCCACCCGGATGGAACCGGGCAAAATCTTCTCGCGTGAAATTTCGTTTCTCCAGTAACGTTACCGCCAGCGCATCTCCGAGAACTAATGTTGCGGTAGTCGATGCGGTCGGTGCAAGGTCAAGAGTACAGGCTTCCTGCTCCACGCTGATATCAAGGATTATCTGCGCATGTTGTGCGATCTTTGATTGCACATTTCCCACAACCGCTATGATCGGTACTTTAATACGCAGGAAAAGAGGAAGTAGATTCAGTATCTCTTCCGTGTTTCCACTTTTTGAAATACATATAACGATATCCTCGTTTCGCACCATGCCAAGATCACCGTGTACAGCATCCGATGGGTGAAGATAGATAGCGGGGGTTCCGGTAGAGTTCATCGTTGCGACGATCTTTTTCCCGACAATTCCCGATTTCCCCATACCGGTGATGACAATGCGCCCTTTGCAGTTCAGAATTAATTCAACTGCCTGTGCGAACGATTCATCTATTCTGTTGTACAAATCCTGAATCGCTTTATGTTCAATCTCGACAACACTCCTTCCCCGCTCGATGATGTCGGCAGTACCGGTAGTAGAAATTGTTGTCTGTTCGTTATTCACCTTTTTTTCCTTTAAAAATAGAACCTAAGCTGTCTTTTAATTTTTCCTTTTTATCACCGTTCGATTCCGTCCCGGGTTGAATGGAAATACGGTGCCATGTTTTATTGTACCTCACAAACGCCTGTCGTAAATCACTATCAGAATAATCTCCCAGCATAGTAAACAGATTTTTTGATTGCAAGGCTATCACGGGATCTTTAATCTTTTTATGAAGCATTAATTCATTATAGTAATTAGTACCCGGTATCGGGTAATTTACTCCGTCCGAATCGTCATACACCCAGATACTTTTATCATTTATGCAAATCGCAAGTACCGCAACCGGATCATCCCGGTTTATGGAAATCTCACGAACCCCTCCACCGCAAAACGGGCATCCTTCGCCCGGCTTCCATACAGAGTATGTTGCTTTTCGTTTAATAGTTAGATCATCGGGGATTGATTCATCCTGCAGGTTCGCGATCTGTACTTCAAGTTGTCCGGCAACATACTCATGAACCGAAACAGTAATCTTTCCTTCCTCCGCCTCGATAATACCGTTTGCAAAAATCCGCTCCATAGGTCCGGTTATATCGGGCGTATCGCCAGGCACCCCCAGAATAAAATCGCCGCTGCCCCATCGACCGGAACCGATAACCTGTAAAGATTTTAAAAGAGCGCGATATTTGCTATATCCCTCTCGATTCTCGGGTAATATCCACTCCACGAGCATCCATTCTTTTTCGGTTAACGGACGGGGATATGTATTATTATCTTCTCCCATTCCTCACACTATTCGATAAATCCCTTCGCTTTAAAAATTAGATCGATGAACTCGCGCACGGCTCCTCTACCTCCCGGAGCTTTTGTAATATAATCAACTCTTCGTTTAACTTCAGGTCTCGCTGTTGAAGGAGCAGCGCTCAACCCGACTTTCTCGAGTACCGGCAAATCAAACAGATCGTCGCCCATATATGCCGTCTCGTGTTCCGCGACGCCGTACTTTTTTATAATATCTTCATACGAATCGATTTTGTTAAACGACCCCTGATATACATCGGTGATGCCGAGCTCTTGTGCACGAAGTTGTACGATTTTTGAGTTCCGTGCGGTAATAATGCCGACATTGATTCCCTTTTCAATTGCCTGCACGACACCGTACCCATCGTGAACATCGAATGATTTTATCTCAACCGGTTCATCCGAATCGGTCAGGTTGCCGTATGTAATATCACCGTCAGTCATGACACCGTCAACATCAAGAAGTATCAACTTTATTAAACGGGATTTTTCTAAAACAGACTTTTTTGAACGAAATTTATACATTATATATAACGTTAATCGGCACTATGTGTTCCAAATTTTAAACAAGCGCATCTTTAATCAACAAAACGTCACGGATAATTGTGTAAAGATTATCCAGCGCGAGCTGACTTTCCGCATCGCTTTTTGCACGGGGCGGATCCGGATTCGTCTCAATAAAGAGTGCATCACAACCGGCCGCCACCGCAGCTCTTGCAAGCGGTGCGATGAACTCCGGTCTGCCGCCTGTTGCATCTGCAGTTCCGCCCGGGACCTGCACCGAATGCGTTGCATCAAATACTACGGGGTAACCCGATGATTTCATAATCGGGATCGACCTCATATCGACGACAAGATCCGCGTAACCGAATGTCGTACCCCGTTCGGTTAAAACTACACCGGGGCTTCCCGCG
>PWJF01000288.1 GCA_003560935.1 Ignavibacteriales bacterium | reverse complement strand
GAGTGTATTATCAAGAGCGGCTACCGTACCTGCAACGTGTGTGCCATGACCGTTACCGTCGTTTCCCCAGTGGGTGTCGTCTACGGTGGTTACACCGCCGGCGACCGTGAGGTCTTCGTGATTCTCATCGATACCGGTATCGAGAATTGCAACTTTAAACCCGGTGCCTTTAGTGGTTCCCCATGTCGGGAAAGGATATTCCTCATCTCCAAATACACGATCGATACCCCACGGCACGGTCTGTTCGAGTGCATACACCGGGCAATCGAGTTCAACATATCTGACATTGGGATTTTGTGATAACGCTTCCACCGCTTGCGGACTCAACTGTGCCGCAATTGCGGGAACAATTGAAAAGGTCCGATCAACCTGACCTCCCAATCCGGTGATGATATCGGCATCGGGGGTTGTTTTAAAGCCGACCAGATATCTGCCATCATCGGCAATTTTTGCGAGACCCTGTACTTCGGTCCCTCTCTGCGTTGGTGCAAGGATTTCATCATGTTCAACACAACCCGACAGTAAGAAGAGAATGGAAAAAACCAGAAGAAAAGAAGATTGCCAATATTTCATACTTCCTCCCGAAATAAGTTATACGGCTTTTTAAACCGTTGATGAAAAGGAATGAATCAACGATTTATGTTATTTAAGACTCAAGTAACCCTTCAACACGTATGAACAAATATTGCTGCATTATCGGGCCCCCCTGTAAGTCATTCCAAATATAACTAACTTTTTAAATAAAATACAAGCTTAACGAACATTACTAAGTGTAAATCTATTGATAAGCCCTCAATCAAACCGAAAAATCCGGATTTTCAGGTTTTGAGTGCATTTAGATTTTCCGAAAATATAATAATTGTACAGAAACTTGACACAGAATTATTGATTTCGAATATTTAGCATATCAACGATATGAATTGTAATATATCGGAGAAAATAGATTGTGAACACCTGTCACGAATTCCTGCAACATGTCCTGCCGAAACTCGGCTATCGCTGGGCAGGTTTTCGCAAAGTACGTCGTCAGGTCTGCCGCCGGATTCATCAACGTATGCAGGAAATTGAAACAAACAATTTCCGTAACTACCTGAACTATCTTGAAAAAAATGCACAGGAGTGGGACACACTCGACAGGATGCTTGATATTACAATTACGCGTTTCTATCGTGACCGCGGTGTCTTTGAAATAGTTGAGAAAACTGTTTTACCCGATCTCATAGTGCGAGCAAGACATGAAAGACGCCGGCAGCTACAATGCTGGAGTGCGGGATGTTGTAACGGTGAGGAAGTTTACTCACTTCAATTATTATGGCACGAACGACTCGCACCCGATGATATACATCTTACTATTACAGCAACAGATCGAAACGAAACAGTCCTCGAGCGGGCGAGAACGGGACGATTCCCGGAAGATGCCTTCAAGGATCTTCCCCGCGATCTTTTAGAAAACGGATTTGACCGTGAAGATTCATGTTACGTTATTAAAAGCAAGTACAAACACGAAGTAAAATTTCTCCGGCAGGATATCCGCAACACTATGCCGGACGGACCGTTTGATATTATATTCTGCAGAAATCTCGTCCTCACATACTTTGATACACCGGTGCGGAATATAGTAATGACGGATATTCTCTCTCGTTTGCGTCAAGGCGGATATCTCATAATTGGCGCAAACGAACATCTCCCCGAAACTATCAAAGATCTTCGACAGCTAAAAAAAGGTGAGCCTGTTTACCAATTGCGTACCGATAGTTGAAGCCGTTAAAACTCCCGCCTATGTTGTTTCGATTTTACTATAGGCGGGTAAGTTCTTCGGCGTCGGGTGCCGATTGTCCGTGTACACCAGCAGTCAACATCAATAGTGTGATAACAAACGCTATAAGTCTGTCCATTTGTTTTAACTCCATGTTATTTATAGTGACACAATTAAAATGTATTACACCTTCTGTGCTATCTTCGATATATTCCTTGTATATCGACAATATGGAAAATTTGTGCATCCGAGAAAATCACCTTTTTGCCCGTATTTCGTAACTAGAATGCCGGTAAGACAATCGGGGCAGGGTAGGTTCGACAATCCCGACGGATCCAGCTCTCGTATAAACGGTGACGGTTTTGAATCCGAAGACAGAATAAATATCTTATTTCGAGCGCGTGTCATTGCGACATAAAACAACCGGCGCTCCTCGGCATGTTCGTACTCCTCAGGTTCGGATAATAATGATGTAATAATCGAATCATCGGCCATACCACACGGGAAACCTATTATACCAGACACAACCGATTTAATGATTGCATAATCCGCTTCAAGTCCTTTCGATTTGTGTGCGGTAATGGATTCGATGGTCAGGTGGTCGCACATCCGTCGTATATCTCCCATGTTTTTGGGTTTATTAAAATTATACCGTGAAATAATGAACACTGAACAAGTTTTGTTTTGTTGTACCGCTTCCTGACTAAGTTCGGTACTTAGACGGAGTATTTCGTCATCCTCATTGGTACTATCGGTAAAAATAATTTCTATGGGATTATTATGTGTGATATAGTCGGTCGTTAGCTTCTTTTTTATTTGTGTGGGGTTTTTCTGTACGAAGTCGCTGGTCACGTGCAGTATTTTATCGTTATACCGGTATGTTTTGTTGAGGATCACTTCATGGGTATACCCGAAGTGTTTCCGGAAGTTGGTCATTATCGTTACATCGGAGCCGGTAAACCGGAATATCGATTGCCAGTCATCGCCGACGCAGAACAGTTTTGTATCATGCGATTGATCCAACAGCGCTTTAATCAACATATATCTCCCTGCCGATATATCCTGAAACTCGTCTATCAAAATATATTTATACCGGTGAATATATTTGTTTTCCCGTACATAGAGAGTTGCCTTTGATATCATATCGTTGAAATCTATAGATTCGTTGGCGCGCAAATGATCCTCGTATCTGTTATAAAACGGTTCGAATATTTTCAAGAATGCACCCGCGCGTTCCCGTTGATCCTCCGGCGTTCTCTCGATGATATCGCGATGTTTAAAAAGATTTGATTTGTAAAGATTGAGAAACGTTATTATGAGATTGATGAGCATCGGGATCTCTTGTACATCTTCATAATGCTGGAGTATCTCCTCATCGCTTTTACGTTGTATCGATACGCCGTGCCGCCGTAGTTTTTCTTTCAGGTTCTTTATTAAAACGCCGGCTTTTCTCTCATAGGAATAGGTTTCTATGAGTTTCGTCTTATGGCGTTGATGGAGCTCCCGCGCCCATTCCATTTTAGACTGATATATATCGGTCGCTGTAGCCCCCGGTTTATCACCGAACCAGTCGGGCACCGTTCCGTCACGATCCACCCCCCAATGCTCGATATAAATATCATAGTCGGGTAAATAAAAATCGGGACGGTATTGGCGGTATTGTTTGCTGCGGGTTTGATGTTTGTACGGTTCTTCATAGCGGTATTCTATATTATGCAGAAAAAGGAAATTCGCTATCCTTACTTCTTCATAGCTTTTCACTTCTTCACGCTTTAATGTTATAATGTTATTCGCGCGGAGATATGCAAAATACTCGCCTTTTGAACGGAATGCTTCGGGCGGTTTATAGGGTTTTAAATACTCCACCAGATACTCAATGAGAATACTCCGGTACGCATCATCGTTGATCAGCTCCTCATATAGGGTCTGCATGAACGTTCTGAGCTTTACTTCGGAATCAAAGATGAGATCCGGTTTAAAATCGTGCACCTCGGCAATTATCCCGAACCCCAAACTGTGAAACGTTTTTGCATTCACGTCTATCTCTTTGTTCAATATTTTTCTCAAGCGATCCCCTATACGGATACGCATTTCCGCAGCCGCCTTCTCGGTAAATGCAACAAGTAAAATATAGTCCGGGTCGATGTGAAGCCGTTCGACGAGATATGCGTACTTGCCAACGATCGTTGTTGTTTTCCCCGTTCCGGCGCCTGCGACGATGAGATTGTTATCTTCGTCGTAAACGACCGCCTCGCGTTGCTTTTCATCGAGCGGATATTTTTCTATGGTATCGAATAGGGCTGCAGAATCCTGCAGCTCGCGAGCGACAAAATCCTTATTATATCTCTCGATGATGCGATCGCCGTTATTATAAAATCTGAAAAACAATTGAACCAGTTCTTTTTGTAGCGATTGCCTTCTAAAAATGAATACAAACCGCTTCAACTTCATAACTCTATTGTTTCCGATAGATTTATATCGCTTTTTCCATTCGGTATATTTCCTTCTGTTAAAGTAACGTTCTCCGTTTATGTACGATGTAAATTCTTCTACCGCATGGTGCAGTTGTGATAAAATCCCCGTATCGAGTGACGGCTGAAAGATATCGAAAATTATCTTTTTATAATAGTGCAGAGAGGCGGTATGTTTGGTATCGAGTTTCATGTAAATACGATACAACTATTTGGAATCGATGGTGGATCCCGGATCGGCGGCTCGATACGTTACAGTCGATACTGCTCTGGTATGTCTAAAATAAGGATTATGGGTCGAGATCGTCTTGCTAAAATATACTTTATGCAGGATTAATTTTCAAACGAACATTCCGATAGCTACACCCGGTTTATTCGGGGAATTTCCACAATCATAACAATTATCCATCAACGATCGCATTCAATACTTTCCCGACAAACTCATCCCGTTTTGTTCGCTGGAGCCATCGTACAACGACAACGAGATCATAGTCCGGTATGACAATGATCAAATTATCACCTGCCCCGGCGTGAAAATAACTGGATTCAGGCGCCCCCGGTAACAGTTCGCGGTTTGTATTTAAAAACCAGTTCATATATCCGTATGTATGTTGCATATCGTTCGGTGTCGAGGATCTACTGATCCACTCTTCGGAGAGGATTTGTTTCCCGTCCCAGTTGCCGTATCTCAAGCATAGCAATCCAAACCTCGCCATGTCATAAGCATTGATGAACATCCCGCCGCCCCAGTGTCCTCCACCGCTTACCGATTGCATATTAACCCCGTCGATCTTCACCCAGGAATTTTCGTACCCGTGCCATTCCCATGTGCGGGAAGCACCGATGGGATCCATAATGTATTCGCGGAGAATGCGCGGAAGCGGTTCGCGCATAACCCGCAGCAGCGCAAGGGCAAGGCGGTTTACCCGGACGTCGTTATACTTCCAGCGCGTCCCGGGTTCATTGAGTTCGCGTTTGTGATATTCGCCGCGCTCGCCGACGGGGCGGTCAGCCCAATCCGGCTTGCCCCACAATGTTCCTTCCCATTCGCTCGTCATATTAAGCAATTGATGCCACGTAATCTTTTCGTTATGCGGAGAATCGAAGCCGCCGTCT
>PWJF01000255.1 GCA_003560935.1 Ignavibacteriales bacterium | reverse complement strand
ATACACAGATTATTCGATAAAGCACCGGTTATTTCAAAAGCATCGGTAATACTTGTTGTTGCAGGAATGGAAGGCGCCCTTGCAAGTGTCGTCGGCGGTCTGGTCGATGTACCGGTTATCGCCGTACCGACATCGGTCGGGTACGGAGCAAGTTTTCAGGGGCTGGCAGCGCTGCTTGCTATGCTGAACAGTTGCGCAACCGGCGTAACGGTTGTTAATATCGATAACGGATTCGGGGCAGCTTTCGCAGCCCATACAATGAACAAAGTGTAATATCTGTATTCACCAACTAATAATCGGGATATCATGCTACACGATAAAACAAAGATCAAAGCATTCGACTCTATAATCGAAACAATCGGAAACACTCCCCTCGTTCGATTTCAAAAGATTACGGCCGGATATCAGGGACATTACTTCGCAAAAATAGAGTTCTTAAATCCGGGCGGTTCGGTAAAAGACCGCATCGGTCTGGATATTATAGCCGAAGCCGAAAAGTCCGAACGTCTTAAACCAGGCGGCACTATCGTCGAAGCCACTTCGGGGAACACCGGTGTCGGACTTGCCATCGCTGCAGCCGTGAAAGGATATAAAACCATATTCACATTGCCGGATAAAATGAGCACCGAAAAAATAAGATTGTTACGTGCATACGGTGCGGAAGTCATCATTACACCGTCGGCTGTTCCGCATGAGTCGCCCGAAAGCTATACCGAGGTTGCAAAACGCATCGTCAGGGAAACACCGAATGCGATACTTGCAAATCAATACTATAATCCGAAAAATAATGAAGCACATTACAAAACCACCGGACCGGAAATATGGGAACAAACGGGGGGACAAATCGACTACTTCGTTGCGGGAATCGGAACGGGCGGAACGATCAGCGGTACCGGCAAGTATTTCAAAGAACAAAACCCCGACGTAAAAGTCATCGGCATCGATCCTCACGGTTCGATCATTCGCGATGTATTCTATAACAGAAAATCAAAACACGAAGGAAAACCCTACAAGGTCGAAGGAATCGGACAGGATTTCATTCCGGGTACCCTGCACATGAAATATATCGACGAGGTAGTAGAAGTAACGGACAAAGAATCCTTCCTCATGGCACGGCGTCTCACGCGTGAAGAAGGTATGTTTGTGGGCGGATCATCCGGTACTGTCGTTGCAGGGCTTCTCAAGTATGCAAAAAACTTTAAACCGGATGATGTAATCGTCGTGTTGGTTCCCGATACGGGAGAGCGATATCTCAGCAAGATTTACAGCGACGACTGGATGCGTGAGAACGGATTCCTGACTCCCGAAAAAATAACGGTTAAGTACGTCCTTGAAGGAAAGACCAAAGACATCCCTCCCATCGTGTTTGTCACACCCAACAACACCGTACGGAATGCGTTCGATTTGATCAAAGAACATAACGTTTCACAATTACCGGTATTTGAAGACGACCGTTGTATCGGAAGTATCGATGAATCAGTGATAATGCGTAAGATAATCGAAGATACCTCCACGGCGGATAAACCGGTTTCGGAACTCATGGATCAACCGATCCCCGAACTCAATGCCGACGATAACGTAACGCGGGCGATTGAAGTGCTGTCTCGAAAAAACTCCGCCGTACTTGTGAGAGAGAAGAAAAAATATATCGGAATTTTATCACGGTACGACATTATAGAATACGTCACGGTATGAACACGCTGACGGTATGAGGTATGAATGAAAAAGAAAAACAGATACGGATTTTCAACTAAAGCAATTCATGCAGGACAACAACCCGATCCGGCGACGGGCGCGGTAATGACACCCGTTTACCTGACCTCGACGTATGTACAGGAATCCATCGGCAAACATAAAGGATATGAATATTCCCGTGTTTCGAATCCAACCCGGACAGCACTTGAAGAAAATATTGCAGCGCTGGAAAACGGCACATACGGCGCCGCGTTCGCAAGCGGTATGGCTGCGATCGATGCAATTATGTATCTGTTACGGCCGGGCGATCATGTGATCATGTCGCACAACGTATACGGCGGAACATATCGAGCCGCAAAACTTGTATATGAGAATTACGGACTTTCCTACACATTCGTCGATACGACAAACCTTGAGAACGCCGAGAAAGCGATCACGAAAACTACCCGCATGCTTTTTATCGAAACTCCCACCAACCCGACTATGGAAATTACCGATCTCGAAGCAGCGGTAAAACTCGCTGAAAAGAAAAAGATCACCACCGTCGTCGACAACACATTTGCAACTCCGTACCTGCAGCGACCGCTTGATATGGGAATTGATATTGTCGTCCACAGCGCCACGAAATATCTCAACGGTCACAGCGATATGTTAGGCGGATTAATCGTGACCAACGATCCGAAAGTGGATGAATCAATTCGCTTTACGCAAAAAGCTATCGGCGGAATACTCTCTCCGTTCGATGCCTGGCTCTGCTTGCGCGGCACAAAAACTCTTGCCGTCCGGATGGACCGTCACAATGCAAACGCACAAGTGGTTGCGGAATTCCTCGCCGGTCATAAAGCGGTGGGAAAAGTTTATTACCCCGGTCTGCCGGACCATCCGCAGCATGAACTTGCGAAAAAACAAATGCGCGGTTTCGGCGGAATGATAGCATTCGACGTCGGATCGTTCCGGCAGGCAAATAAGATTCTCAAGAAAGTACGGGTGTGTTCTCTTGCCGAGAGTCTGGGCGGTGTCGAGACTCTCATCTCCCACCCCGCAACAATGACCCACGCATCGGTGCCGAAAAAAGAACGCGAGGCAAGCGGCGTGACCGACGGGCTGGTGCGTATCTCCGTCGGTATAGAAGATGCAGACGACATTATTGCAGACCTGAAGAACGCCCTGTCGTAACAAACATTTTATATATTTTCTTGAATGATGCGGCAATATTTAGTACATTTTAGGTACTACCTTTATTGCAAACCATCAACTGGGATATTACTATGAAAGCAGTCATAATGGCAGGCGGTTTCGGTACGAGGTTGCGACCTCTTACGATGAATATTCCCAAGCCGATGGTCCCCGTAATGAACAAACCTATGATGCATCACATCGTAGATCTGTTACGTGACCATGGAATCGAAGAAATTGTATCTACGCTTTACTTTCAACCCGAAACAATAACGAATTATTTCGGCGACGGCTCGAAGTTCGGCGTCGCGATGCATCACATCAAAGCAACCGAAGATTACGGTACCGCGGGCAGCGTTAAGTATGCGGAGCAATATCTTGATGAACGCTTCATCATACTGAGCGGCGATGTCCTTACCGATATCGACATTACGGCTGCGGTGAAATATCACGAAGAAAAAAAATCACTCGCCACGATTGTGTTGACCCATGCGGTAAATCCGTTACAATTCGGTATCGTAATAACTGATGATGACGGGCGAATTGTTCGCTTTCTTGAAAAACCCTCTTGGGGCGAGGTCTTCAGCGATACTATAAATACAGGGATGTACATTATTGAGCCGGAAGTTCTCGATATGATGACGCCGAAAAAAGAGTACGACTGGAGCAACGATATCTTTCCGCAATTACTCCGTGAGAAAAAGGCGCTGTTCGGTTATGTGGCCAACGGGTACTGGCGCGATATCGGCAATCTGAACGAATATCAGGAAGCACATCTCGACGCTCTCCGCGGCGATGTAAAAGTACCGTATCTTAAATCACCCGGCGGTGTAATGACCGGAAAAGATACTACCATTCAGACCGATAAGAAAAATCTGCACGGCAGCGTCATTCTCGGAGATAACGTTCAGGTACAAAAGGAGGTACGGCTTTCCAACGTCGTTATCGGCAATAATTGCGTCATTGAACAGGGTGCAATCATAACAAACTCCGTTCTGTGGGAAAACGCGTACATCGGCTCCAACGCTCAAATATCGTCGAGCGTTATCGGTTCGAAAACATCTATCGGTGATGGCGCCGTGATTAACGACAATGTATTTATCAGCGATGAGTGCAAGATCGGAAAACGGGCCCGTCTATTCTCAAATATCAAGCTCTGGCCGAACAAAGAAGTCGAAGACGGCGCTTCACTCTCGCTAAGCCTTGTACAGGAAGATAAATGGCTGCGCGAGCTGTTTGCCGACGCACGCATCACCGGCATATCGAACGTCGAAATGAATCCTGAATTCGGCGCAAAGCTCGGCACGGCATACGGTACGTTTATCGGGCCCGGAAAAATAGTGGCAACGTCGCGCGATTCGGATAATGTTTCGCGTATGATGAACAGAGCGATCATCTGCGGGCTCATCTCCGCAGGTGTTACCGTGAACGACTTGCGGGCAACGCCGATACCTATGGTACGCCACGCACTCAGTGCAGGCAAAGAGGTCAGCGGATTCCATGTTCGCAAATCACCGTTTGATAAGAACCTAACGGATATCATCTTCTTTGACGGCGACGGACGCGACCTCCCTTCGAATAAGACGAAGAAGATCGACCGGTTTTTCTTTGGTGAGGATGTACACCGGCCTTCGCATCACGAGGTCGGCGCCATCAACTTTCCCGAACGCGTCACCGAAAGCTATCAGCAGCGGTTTCAAGAACATATCGATTACGAACTCATTAATCAGGCGAAATTCCGGATCGTGGTCGATTATTCAAACGGCAGCAGTTCGACCATTTTTCCGAACATTCTCGGCAAAATGAAAATGCAGGTGTTATCGCTGAATGCATATCTTGATCCCCAACGGCTAACCCGTGATAAATCCGAATTCGATTATGCAATGACACAGGTATCACATATCGTGACATCATTGCAATACGATGCGGGCTTTATGATCGACGCAGGCGGTGAAAAAATCTTTGTCGTCGATGAGGAAGGAAAGGCATTCGATGCGGAGCGATTGTTGATCCTGATTGCTAAACTCTATTTAATGACCCATCCGGATGCAAAGAAAATTGCCGTCCCTATTACAACACCGAACGTGATATTAGATATCGCCGGAGAACATGGAGTGGAGGTCTTTCTGACAAAGAACAGTCATCTCGCAATGATGGAAGCGGCGCACGATCAGTCGGCACAATTCGTCGGCGGCACGAAAGGGGGTTTTATCTTTACCGATTTCCTCTTTGCAACCGATGGAATGTTTGCCGTAACCAAGATCCTTGAAATGATGGCAAAAGCGGGAGTCCATCTCGGTGAACTGAACAAACAAATCCCCGAGCACTATATTGTCAAACGGAATATTAAGTGCGCCTGGGAGGCGAAGGGACGGGTCATGCGGAATCTTATGAAGGATTCCGAACGTTTTAAACGTGAGTTAATCGACGGAGTAAAAATCCATATCGACGAAGCGCCGACAACGGTATTACTGATACCGGATAAGGAGCGT
>PWJF01000311.1 GCA_003560935.1 Ignavibacteriales bacterium | reverse complement strand
TACCCTCGATGCTGAAACGTTCATATACATGAACGCGTGCGCAGTTACCGAAAACGGTACGGCGCCTTTCATCGTCGAGGAGATCAAGGATCGCCTGCGCCAAAGCGACTTCGTCTTTTGGAGGAACGATAAATCCGTTCTCTCCCGGCGTGACTATTTCCCGTGAGCCGTTCACATCGCTGAGGACGGCGGGTTTTCCGAACGACATTGCTTCTATGGCAGCATTGGATAATCCTTCGAACAGGGATGGTAAAACAAACACATCGCATCCTTTCATATACGGTCCGACATTTTTCACAAAACCGGGCAATTGTATGCAATCGCCAACACCAAGTGTTTCGGCTTGCTTTTTCAATGTCTCGCGCAATTTTCCTTCACCAAGTACAACTATAAGGAAATCAGTCCTTTGTTCCTTGAGTATCTTTGACGCACCAATGAGGTAGGAAAAACCCTTTTGCTTCTCAAGTCGCCCGACACTGAGGATGATCTTTTTACCGGGATACATAGTCTCAAAAGGCATCTGGTCACAGTCATGTTCGGGTTCTATACCGTTATATATCACATGAATAAATTTGCTGTCGAACCAGTTATTGCGAACATACATTTCCTTCGTCATACTGGCGTTCACGATGATTCCATCAGCAAGTCTATTGATCAAAAAACGATGTTTAGCTATATTTTTACGGAGCGGCAGACCGTGACGCACAAGCACAACAGGAGTTCCCGCCAACCATCCGGCGGTACCCCCGACTCCGAAATCACGATTCTTACTTACGATCACATCGATCTTTTCACGACAAAGAAATCGGGTAATTTTTATGATATTATAGATACTCACATCGCTGATGATATTAAATGGCTCAACGGGTATGCTTATTTCTTTTGCACGTTCGGATAGAACCGATCGCAGTCGGCAGCCGAGAAAGACTCTATGCCCTCTGTCCTGTAATCCTTTTGCCGCCGTCAATACCCATTTCTCACCCCCACCGAATTTTGATTTAGCGATTTTGTGTATGAATAATATATTCATTGAATTTTTAGAGTAAGCGTTCATTAATAAAGGAATATTCGCGACCTTTTAATGATATATAGAAGATCTTATACCCCGCTTCATTCAGTAGAGAAATAGCACGTTTGGTTTTCGATACCGTTATATTTTTAAATCGATGATGAAATTCAACGAGAATTTGATCAATATTGATTTCACTATTTATAATATCATCCAACACTTCATACTCTGCACCCTCGATATCCATTTTTAATAGATCAATGCTTGTGTGGCCATTTTCTTTGCAAAGTGATGCAAGTCGCTCCACGGGAACTTCGACAGCCTCTCGCACGGTTTCTTTCCTTTGCATCATACTATGACATATATTAGTCTTTTTTTTTGACCGATAAAATTTAGCAACTCCGTCATACGATGCGAGACCTTTCCCGTAGAAATGAAAATTCTCCGGTAAATTCTGACGGTTAATCCAATCAATAGATTCCGGCGTCGGATCGTACGCGAACAGTTGAATATCATATCGATCAATCAAAGAAAGATCAAATGTTATATCATCACCGATTCCGATTGAATATACAATACTATTACTGGAAAGACTACCGGTTGCAACGCACCATCCTTCAGATTCCGAACCGTGAAACTCACCCGGGACCGTAGTTTGTTTATAATTCCATACATCCTTGCCCAGTAATTGCTTAAGTATTCTTTTCCCTCGTAAATAAGCAACTTTTCTTCTATTCATTTCGACCTTTCAATTATTATTTTCGAAAATTGAATAATTTCCGATGTCATCCTTTGTAATGAAAAATTATCAAGCACCACCTTTTGTGCCTCCACTCCGAGAGAAGTCCGCAGCATCTCATCACTGTACAATTCAATAAGGTTTTCAACTCCAGCATTAATATCATTATTCTTTAAAAGCATTCCACTTTGTCTATCTTCAATAATATCTCCAGCACCACCGGCTCTCGTAGTGATAACTGCATTTTTAAAATATAGTGCCTCTAATAACGAATTTGAGATACCCTCGTTTTGTGACGCAGTTAGGTACACATCGCTCAGTTTGAGGTACGGGTACGGATTATCAAGGTATCCGGTAAAGATTACCTTTTCGGATATTCCGAGATCATGTGCAAGTTTTTTATACTCATCGAGCCTATCGCCCGTCCCGATAATCATCAAACCGGCATCACTCGATTGGGTTCTTTTTAAAAAAATGGAAAATATTTTGAGTATAATATCTATTCCCTTTCTTCTCGAAACACGTCCGACGGTACTGACAAGAAAAGGGAACGGTTTCGCGGATATAGAGTATGATTTACTGTTTGATTCCAGTGCATCGATATCCAATCCGTTATAGATCACGCGAATCTTCTCTCCGCTCATAAAAGGCGATTGGAGCAGTACATCTTTTATTACCTGTGCATTGACAATAATGCCGTGTGTCAATTTGTTGTATACAAAATTCTTATACGGATTTCGTCCGAGTTTTCGAACAATGCCGAGCCGTACTATATTTATAATCCCGCATTGTCGTGCGGTGATACCCGCAATCACATAGTCACGCTTCTTCGTCGGAATCAATACATCAATTTTGTTTTTCCGTATAAATGAGATCAACGGTATAATAGATACGGGATCAAAGCTGAATCGAAACGGCAGTTTTATTTTTTCGATAGTATACCGTTCTCCTACAACTTCATTTTTATACGCTAGGTATACCGAATGCTCCTTCGCAAGAGACGTTGCAGCCATATGCGTCCATTTCTCATTCCCTCCCCATATTCCCGCGGAATTTAAGAATAGAAATTTCATGTATTATCTTCTTCACCTTTTCGCACATGTTTCCACCGTTTATGCTGCCATAACCAATGATCTGGATGTTCATGAATATATTTTTCGAGCACTGCTGTATGACGTGCAGTTAACTCTCTTATGTTTTCTTTACTTGCATCCTGAAGATCTTCAGATTGTACCTCCTCAAAAATTGCATCATATCCGCCATCGGGCCTGCGGATGGTAAGCCCCATCAATATCGGTGCACCTGTCCGCAGGGCAAAATACGCCGGCCCCGCAAACGTCGCTACCTCCCTCCCGAAGAACGGTACATACACGCTATCGCGCGGTGCGCTTTGATCGGCGATCATCGCAACGACACCGTTTTTGCCGAGCGTTTTAATTATTTCGCGCACAGATTCCTTCATATAGACGATTCGATTGGTATGTCCTGTACGAAGATCATTAATCATTTTATCGATAAAATGATTCTTTTGTTTTTTTACGATTATTACACCCGATGAATTAATGTGAAGCATTGTAGCAATGGCCAGCAATTCCCAGTTGCCGAAATGTCCGGTCATAAATATAACACCGCGATTTCGACGAAATGCATTCCATATGACATCCACATTTGTAATGGAAACGTGTTGCTTTATTTCTTCCGCCGTAAATTTTCGGGAATATAAAAATTCAAACATTGAAAGAAACAACCCATGCTGCGATTGACGGGCAATACGGCGGATCCATGATTCGGGCTGTTCGGGAAATGCATGTCTGAGATTCTCTAATGCAACTTTTCTCCGAACGCGTAAAACATAAAAAGAAAAATCGGCAAGAATACGTGTAAAACTTTGCATGCCGTGAAATGGCAACAATTGTAATGACGTACTAAAAAGCCGGAGTACCAGGTACTCGAACTTTCGTATTATGCCCGTATTCTTATGAAAAATAGCGTGGGTTCCTATGGTGATGATCTACGGTTTGTTGTCCATTAGGATAATTAATTTTGGCGAATATACTGCCGCCAATTATCATCACGCAGTTCGTTGCGATGCGTCGAGTGAACGAGCTGATAATCCTGGAATCCGGTACGATCGACAAAGACGAATATCACACCACCTTGAATATTATTATAGTGCCATATCTCAAACGGTTTGGTATCGCTCCGACTGGGGTATCGCTCGTACTCATCCGGCGGTCCATAGTTTATAAAGACCCTGCCGCGGTCGCTTCGCCATCCATCGCGAAAACCGAATCCGAATTGCCGATTGGCATAATGCACACGGTCAAGATATTCCTTCCTAACCGGATTTGCGGGGGATGCGGGATCAGGATCAAGCTGGCGCCAGAATTCAAACAGGAAACGCTGCTTCTCTCTTTTTGTTTTTAGTTCACCGAATTCCTGGCGGTCCTGTGAGTTTGTTATATACCGCATTTGCTCGAACTCTTTATCGACTTCTTCTTCCGACATTACTGCGTAAATACTGGCAACAACACCTTGCGGCGCCCCGTCACGTGCACCCTCAGCAATACCGTGGTGGGGATTAAAAACAAAGAAACGCCGTGACGAACTCACAACAATATTTGAAACCGGATCGACTATAGCAACCGTTAAGGTAAATGCACCACTTTTAAATCCCGAGGTGTTTACCGTACCTACCTCAACGCTCGATTCGTGTTTTCTAATCTTTGTATTCTCGCGTTCGTAATATTGATTACCGATTGCATCATACACTGCCGTTCTGATAGTATATTTCTCCCCTGCCTCCGCTGCAGCAAGCAGATTGTAAACCTCCATATAATAAAATAATATGGGATGCCCGACACCGAATATGCGGCCCGGATTCGGAATTACTTCAAGCGTGTTTTTATAAAACGTGTTGCCCGGGTCTTCAGAAATCTGACGTATCGAGTTTGCAAACTGTACATCGCTTACGGCAATATGCTTATCGGGAAGATCTGAAAGCTGCAATCCGAATGACACACTATCCACATTATCGGGTTTATTAACATCATACCCTCTGATCTTCAGACTGTACTCACCGGGTGACAGGAAGAACCCGGATAATCCGACAACCGTTTGATTGAGGTTTGCCCCTGTAGTATCCTCCACAGCATACTTCATGCGGAATAATCGTTCCATTACCGGTTCTACCGGTTTGGCGCTATCATGAACGCCAACATCTAATTCGACTGTTCCGATATATCGATCACCGGTGTATGAATAAACCAATTTGTTCGCCGCAAACGAATAATAGAGTTCAATATAAAGAGAATCTTCCGTGCCCCGGAATTGAGCATAATCAACATTGAGCCGAAGACCTGAATTCTGTGATAACAGTGTTCCGGTGAGAAAAATAAAAACAACTGTCGAATATACCCCGCGTGTAATCATAATACACATCCTCCTTAAAAAAGCCACATACTAAAATATATTAAACTTTAGTGACCCGTTCAAGAAAAGTTCTTCTCCGGAGTTATTCTCCAATCACCTTGATAATTACACGTTTTTTACGCTGTCCGTCAAATTCCGCATAGTATACTTGCTGCCAGGGTCCGAAATCGCATTTTCCTTCCGTAATCGGAATGATGACCTGATGATGTACAAGCAGATTTTTCAGGTGCGCGTCACCGTTCTGCTCACCG
>PWJF01000085.1 GCA_003560935.1 Ignavibacteriales bacterium | reverse complement strand
ATGATCCGGTTATTACACTATATCGGATAATCCCACTGAAGGGGATTATCCGATATAAATTTTCATATTTCTTATTCAAGAATCTTAGAGAAAATTGCATACGCTGATTTACAGGCGGCCAGGCGGGACTCTATATTTTAATTTCTCTATTGAGAAGCCGTTCTGTCATTTTCTTACACTTCCATCCTTTTCTTTTCCAATCGAATGGCTTCTTCTTTGGATGAGTATTTGTTTACCCAAACTCTTTCCCATGGTCGGTATCGTGCGGGAAAACCTTTTTCAGTAGAGTTTTCGACATAGAGACGTCTTTCGGGGTTAGTTGTTCTACCAATGTAAAATTTATCGGCGATGAGAGATTTCAGAATATAGACATAGTGGGTCATTCAATATGCCTCCAAAATAAAAAAGCCGGATTTTAATATCCGGCCTATATGGCTCCACAGGCAGGACTCGAACCTGCGACCCAGCGGTTAACAGCCGCTTGCTCTACCAACTGAGCTACTGTGGAATAACCCTATTTCATACAGAAAGGAAGTCACACCCCTGACTTCCTTCTGAATCCACAAGATACCTAAAAAAAGCCCTAATGTCAAGATTGCAATTGTGCTCTCAATCACCGTATTTGTATATTATTAGATTGATATTCCATCCATTCCTGTATACCTTGACAATACAACATCAATTGTATATATTTTTTAAGAGAATGAGATTTATTGTTGAAACTTATGAACAGTATTGCTCGTTTTAAATTAAACACAACTATTTTCCCACTCTTATTAAAAGGTTGATTTCATGGAAGGAAACTTCTCAAACAGAGTTCAGGACGTAATTCGATTGAGCAGGGAAGAAGCGCTGCGACTCGGTCACGATTATATCGGTACCGAACACCTGCTCCTTGGCATCATCCGAGAAGGTGAAGGGGTTGCTGTCAAAATACTTAGAAACCTTGGATTGAATCTGTATAAACTTAAAAAAGCTGTCGAGGATACCGTCCGAACTTCCGGTGATACACTCACCATCGGAAATATCCCCCTGACAAAACAAGCTGAAAAAGTATTAAAAATTACCTATTTAGAAGCCAAACTGTATAAATCCGACGTTATCGGTACGGAACATTTGTTGTTGTCGCTCCTACGCGACGATGACAATATTGCCGCACAGATTCTTCATCAGTTTAATGTCCATTATGACGTCGTACGAAACGAGCTCGACAATATCATCAGCGGCAAACCTTCAAGTCCACCCTCAGGGCAGGGACAGGAATCCCGCCGGGGCGGCTCATCCGAACGCCAGGCACAGCAGGAAAAATCCAAAACGCCGGTACTCGATAATTTCGGACGCGATCTTACAAAACTTTCTATCGAAGGAAAACTCGATCCGGTTATCGGACGTACCCGCGAGATCGAGCGCGTCGCTCAGGTATTGAGCCGGAGAACGAAAAATAACCCGGTACTCATAGGCGAACCGGGCGTCGGTAAGACGGCAATCGCCGAAGGACTTGCACTTCGTATAATCGAGAAAAAGGTGTCGCGTGTTTTGCACGACAAGCGTGTTGTTACGCTCGATCTGGCCGCTCTGGTTGCCGGCACAAAATATCGCGGACAATTCGAAGAGCGGATGAAAGCCGTCATGAACGAACTGGAAAAAGCTAACGATGTGATCCTGTTTATCGACGAGCTGCATACGATCGTGGGCGCCGGCGGAGCAAGCGGTTCGCTCGATGCATCGAACATGTTCAAACCCGCGCTGTCGCGGGGTGATATACAATGTATCGGTGCAACCACGCTGAATGAGTATCGCCAATACATTGAAAAAGACGGCGCGCTTGACAGACGATTCCAGAAAATTATGGTCGATCCGACTACGGTCGATGAGACTATTGAAATACTCACCAACATAAAACACAAATATGAAGAACATCACGGCGTGTTGTATGCAGATAAGGCTATTCAAGGCGCCGTACATCTCAGCGATCGTTATATAACCGACCGTTTCTTGCCGGATAAAGCCATCGATGTAATGGATGAAGCCGGCGCACGCGTTCATCTCGATAATATAATCGTACCGAAGGAGATCCTTGACCTCGAAGAAGAAGTCGAAAAAATAAAGGTCTCCAAGAACCAGGTCGTGAAAAACCAGAACTTTGAAGAGGCGGCGCGATTACGCGATCTCGAGAAAAAATTATTAAGCGATCTCGATATTGCCAAACGTGAGTGGGAGCTTAAATCCAGAGAAACAATCTACAATGTAACCGAAGATAACGTCGAAGACGTGGTTGCGATGATTACCGGAATACCGGTGAACAAGATAGCACAATCCGAATCGGTAAAGCTGCTCAAAATGAGCACGAATCTCAAGAAGATGATTATCGGACAGGACGAACCGATAGATAAGCTTTCAAAGGCGATCCGGAGAGCGCGATCCGGATTGAAAGATCCCAACCGTCCTATAGGTTCGTTCGTCTTCCTCGGCCCGACCGGTGTCGGTAAAACGGAACTTGCAAAAGCTCTCGCGCGGTATCTGTTCGATTCGGAAGAAGCTTTAGTACGAATCGACATGAGCGAGTACATGGAGAAGTTTAACGTATCACGACTCGTCGGGGCGCCTCCCGGATATATCGGTTACGAAGAAGGCGGTCAGTTAACCGAGAAGGTACGCCGCAAGCCGTACTCGGTTGTACTGCTCGACGAAATCGAAAAAGCGCACCCCGATGTGTACAATATTCTATTGCAGGTTCTTGATGACGGTGTTTTAACCGACAGTCTCGGGCGCAGGGTAGATTTCAAGAACACGATCATGATCATGACGTCGAATATCGGCACAAAGGATATTAAGCAGGGAGTTGCGGGAATCGGGTTCGGCGCACAGACCGATGAAGATAACCAATACTCTTCAATGAAAACAAAGATAGAAGATGCGGTTAAGCGTGTATTCAATCAAGAGTTCATCAATCGTATAGATGATATAATTGTATTCCACAGCTTGCAGAAGAAGCATATCATGCAGATCATCGATATCGAGATGACCGATCTTTTAAAGCGAATGAAGACGCGTAATATACGGATTCAACTGACTCGAGGCGCCCGTGAATTTCTTGCCGACAAGGGATTCGATCCGCAATTCGGTGCGCGCCCGTTGCGCAGAGCGATTCAGCGGTATATCGAGGATCCCGTCGCCGAGGAGCTCATGAAAGGCAAGTACGGTGATAACAGTATCATCAAGGTAACAGCGGGCAAGAAAGCCGATGAATTAAAGTTCAGGGAATCCAATAAGGAGCTCATCGAACAACGGAAAAAAGATAAAGAAGAGAAGAAGCAGGCGAAGGAACAAGCACAACAGCAGCTTGAAGAGAAGAACGCCGGCGCGTGATAATTAATATGTAGGGCGGGATGCTGTCCCGCCCTTTTTTTATTGTTGTATCTGCGGTCCCTTCGGTTTGTAAATTGCAGCTCCGATCAACCCACCGACGATTCCGAATATCACCGACGTAATCAAACTGATAAATAATCCCAGTGGTTGAATGGGTGATTCCTGAGTACTTTCCATCATTTCATCATACACCTCGGGGGGCAGCTCTATACCGGTAGATTCGAGTACTTGAATCAACAGATTCATGGTCGCTTCAGCGGCGATCGGTCCGAATACTGCATAAATGAGTAAAGAAAAAAATGTGGCGATTATAAACCCGAATACACCCGCCAGTGCGCCGAGCGCCAGTCCGTCACTTGCCTGCAGAGGGGGCATATCGGGTGTGAGCTGATCTTTATAAAAGAATACCGCGAGAAATCCGCCGAGAATTACTCCCGCGCAGCATAAGCAGTTAACGAGATTTAAAAACGGAGTTGCACTGATTAATCCCATTACGGCACCGCCGATCAATGCCGGCATCATTTTAGACGGTTGTTCGATCGGTGAAGTGGGGGTGCTCATCTGGTCATATGTCATACTGATCCTCCATGTTTGTGGAATGGTGAATACCGAGAGTGTGGAGCAGTGAGTTGATGTATTGCTTCGATAAACATCGGTACCAACAGCAGAGCGGCTCCGAACCCGAATAGCCCGCCGCTCACTACACGTGATGCAATTGTAGAACTATACCCGGTAATCCAGCTTGCAGCAACGTCCACGACCATAGGCACAGCAAGAAGTATGATATAATACCGGTGTGAAGTAAAAGAAAAATTCCATGTGTGCAGAAAGGTACAACCGATTATACCGATCAAAAATGACGTATACAGTGCGGTGCAGCGGGCACAGACGGCAAGCGCCCCTCCGTGAATTTGAAATGAGTGCTCCGGGAGCTGATGGCAAACCGGATGATACAGAGCGTACAAAACCGAAGCAATTGCCTCGCTTGTAATAATCGGGGCGGCGTAAAACCCGATACACCATAATGAAGTAAAACCGAGAAGAAGAAAAAAAGGAAGACGCTCCGGCATTGTGGATTCGATAGAAGTAATAAGGTTCTGCAATTTACAAAATCGAAAAAAGTATACTATAATTATATGATAAATTCAAGTAATATGTTGCATTTAGAGCTTGATATCTCTATATTTTTTTATGATATGCAGAATATGTTCTTTTCTATCATACAGGTGACCCATGCCACAAACACTTGATACCCGTTCGAATTTTTTGGCACTTCCCAAAAATAGTTCAAATTATGAAACATCCCGGATCGCCGTTCTGCCGGTGCCGTATGAATATACGGTAAGTTACGGTGGCGGAACAAAAGACGGTCCGGAAGCGATATTGAATGCGTCGCACCATGTTGAGTTCTATGATGAAGAACTCGATCGCGAATTATGCTTCGATGCCGGCATTGCAACGGTGCGCGCGTTATCGTTTGGAAGCAAGAAGAAAAAAGTAGATAAGGAAGCGGTTTCGTATATCGAGAAGAAGGTCGAAGAGTTGATAAACGACCATAAGTTCGTTGCCGTACTCGGCGGCGAGCATACTATTTCGTTGGCGCCGATCGCCGCCTTTCATAAAAAATATCCGGACCTCTCGGTGTTGCAGTTCGATGCCCATTCGGATTTACGCGATGAATATGAGGGCAATAAATACAGCCATGCATCGGTCATGGCACGTGTGGGGGAATTTCTCGACCCGTCGCGCATCGTTCAGGTGGGGATCAGGGCGCAGACTAAAGACGAGGCAATATATAGTAAAGAACACAATGTGAGCACGTTCTATGCCTTTGAAATACGGCAGGGGAAATACACAAAAGTATTGAAACACTGGCAGGATCAGGTGTTCGATAAGTTGAGCGATACTGTGTACATCACATTCGACGTCGATTATTTCGATCCATCGGTTATGCCCGCGACCGGTACACCCGAACCGAACGGTCTGTACTGGGATGAGACGGTGAGTCTTCTGCAGCGCATTGGGAAGAAGAAAAACATCGTCGGTTTCGATATCGTGGAGCT
>PWJF01000571.1 GCA_003560935.1 Ignavibacteriales bacterium | reverse complement strand
CGATCTTGCGAGCGGAGTATACATGTACCGTCTGACTGCCGGTTACTATACCGAGACGAGGCGAATGATGCTCGTTCGTTAATGCCGTGAATGATTTTTTTACGGTTGTTCAAACCGGCATGGGAAAATAATAAATATTCGCTAATTATTGCTGAATTATTTCGTAAACACCCTGATCGGACTTCGTTTTGCGGTCAGGGTGTTTTTTTATTAGAACATTCTAATGGAATCCTCCCCGAAAAAATGATAGATTTAATTTCCAAACGATTTTGCAACGACATATATATTATAAAGGAGCATTGTTAATCCCGATATTGCAGGGAAGGGAAACGTGGAAATTATATCGATATTTTAATAATCTGGGGGGAGTATGAATACAATAGCCGGTTTTTTCACCAGCCTGCGAAATCGTCATTTCTTTATACTCGACGGATTTGCGTTTTTATGCATACCGGTTCTCGCGCTGGCCATACGAATGGATGGCGACGTTAATTTTTCCCGGTTTGGTCCTGGATTGTTTTCCGTTAGCATCACCTTTACCGTCCTGAAGTTATCATTATTTTATTTTAGCGGAATGTACCAACGATACTGGCGGTATGCGAGCATCGATGAGGTTGCATTAATCGGTATTCTGGCCGGTTTTGCCGCTGTATTACAAACCATCGCTTTTATATTGCTGTATCATGTACAATTCTTACCGTTCTCCGATATACCCCGTTCGATACCGATCCTTGACGGTATTCTGAGTTTTCTTTATGTAGGCGGCATCCGTATGACCATGCGTTTAGCCGAACGCTCAAAGGAAAGATTGAGCCGTCCGGAAGGGATTCGTACTCTTGTCGTCGGTGCGGGCAAAGCCGGCCTGTCATTAGTTTCGGAGATGCAGCGAAATCCCGAGCATGGGTATATTCCGGTCGGATTAATCGACGATGACAGTAAAAAACAAAAATTACAAATTCGCGGTATTACTATCGAAGGCCACCGGTATAAGATTCCCGAAGTTGTACAGCGATTAAGAATTAACAAAGTAGTTATAGCTATGCCGACCGCCTCCGGCAGAGACATCCGTGAACTTCACGAAATCTGTCGCATAGCGGGGGTTCCGGTAAGTACCCTGCCGAGTATATTTGAAATTATTAACGGACAGATAAAGCTTGACAGCATCCGTGACGTGTCAATCGATGACCTGCTCCGGAGGGATCCGATAAAAACAAATATCAATAAGGTTTCAGAATTCATCAGGGACAAGAAGGTGCTGGTAACGGGAGCCGGAGGTTCTATCGGAAGTGAGATATGCCGTCAAATCGTGAAATTCTCGCCGTCGGAAATAGCACTTCTCGGACATGGTGAAAATACGGTTTTTGATATCCAGCAAGAACTGCTGAAGATGATCCGGGTATATCACAATAACGGTGATAACGGACACGCCAAACCTGAGGTGAAAGCGTTCATCGCGGATATCCGGTCGGAGTCGCGCTTGAAGATCATATTCGATAAATTCAAACCCGATATAATTTTTCATTCCGCAGCGCATAAACACGTACCGCTCATGGAGGATAATCTTGCGGAAGCGATAAGTAATAACGTATACGGAACAAAGAACTTGCTGTTCCTTGCTTCCAGATATAACGTTGAGCATTTCGTGAACATTTCTACCGATAAAGCCGTAAATCCGGCAAGTATGATGGGAGTAAGTAAACGGGTTTCCGAAATACTGGTAATGCAGACGGCGAAACGTACCGGTAAAAAGTATGTGTGTGTTCGGTTCGGCAATGTTCTGGGAAGCAGCGGTAGTGTCATTCCGACATTTAAACGTCAGATCTCTCACGGCGGTCCGGTTACCGTTACCCATCCGGAAGTAAAGAGATATTTTATGACGATCCCGGAAGCCGTACAGCTCGTTTTACAAGCATCCGTCATCGGGAAGGGAGGAGAGATATTTGTTCTCGATATGGGGCAGCCGATGAAGATCGAAGATCTTGCAAAGGATTTAATCAGGTTGTCGGGACTTGAGTACGGCAGGGATATCCATATCGAATATACGGGTCTTCGTCCCGGCGAGAAACTCTTCGAAGAATTGTTTATCAGCGGTGAAGAATACGCTCCGACCGAACATGAAAAAGTTCTCATTGCATGCAATGCAAGTCAGATCGTTCCCGACGGATTGGACGATTATATCGAGTCGTTGTTTATAGCCGCACGCAGGAATAACGAGATTGCGATCAAAGAGATACTCCACCACCTTGTTCCGGAATACCGGCTTTTTGGAGCGAATAGTGAAGTACTAACCGAATATGGGGAACAGACTCCAAAAGAAATCCGGCCCATTTGATTTTTAGTTAAAACATTATTCCCATTGTTATTGCGATGTTCGCATTCCGGAGACTGAAATTTGTCTCGCGGTCCTCTCCGATATCCATGAACCCGAGCATATACCGGACGTCGATGAAATATTTCGTTTCATCATCAGCGCCATACTCAAAACCGCCTCCGATAACCACACCGTAGTCAATATCCGAGAATTGCCTCCATACGCGGTTTTTAAATTCTTCATCAAACGGGACACCAAAGAGATCACCGGTAAGCTCGCCGCTGAATGTAGCGCGTGTTCTGTACGCTGCGACACCTCCGGTATATATATTGTACGTCATACCGGGTTTCGGGTAGAACAGGGGCCCGCGGTCGGGAAGGGTCGTGCTGAAACGAAAAAGCAGCGGTGTTTCAATATATCCGAGTGTTATATTACCATCCAGTCCTAAAGTCTGTCCACGTACTTCGATATCCTCATCGAATCGTGCTCCCTTCGTACTGTAAAGGACTTCGGTTTGGAGAGAGAATACCGGCGTTATGTTTAAACGGGCAATGCCTCCTCCCGTAAAACGTACGGCTATTGTCGGATCAAGAATTAGCCGTACATCGTCCTCAATAAAGGAATACCTGTCTCCGTGGAAGTATGAGGTGTTGAGACCGGTTTTGAGGCCGAAGTCTAAACTTTGTGAATGAGAAACATTATAAGAAAATAAAATGATTATGGAGAGTATAATTATTCTTATATGATAGTTAAGCATACAGAGAGTGCATTTATGTGACTAATCTATAATTTAGATACAAAATAAACAATTATTTACGTAAAAATCAATGCGTTGGCGTATATATAAAAAAAGGGAGCCACTGAGCTCCCTTTTTATAAATTTTATTCCACTAAAAATAATTTTAATCAAAAACCTCAATGTCGCAAACTACCCCATGTGCCGCAATGAATAACTCTTTATTATCCCAATCTGTATCCCATGGTATTGTAAATGTATCTTCAGATACGGGTGGATCATATGGGTCTTGCCCATAGGTAAATAAACCAATCTGTGGATTATCCTTGGGCCCTGGAGATGTTGGAATGTCATCAAAATCTAATGCAACATGGAGATGTGATTCGGTCATTAAAAACCCATTTACTAATTCATATTTAATTTTAAGATCATTATTTTCTCGCCATACACGCAAATAGCCAACAAAGATTGTTTGATCAGCAAAGAAGTAAAAAGTCGTAACTACAGGTGTTGGTGTATGCTTTACATAAGTTGCCCAGTTACCCTCATCAACGTTAAATTCATGAGTAAAATCATCAGGATCATTATTCATCCGTGCCCACATTGTTTCACATCCTTCGATAAGACCGTTTTGTACACCTTTTTCTGTTTCAGCCAGAATACCAAATTTATATCCCGGTTGATGTTCGAATCTGGGACTATTCTTTTTTACATCGGCTACGATTTCGTTAACTATATCTTTATTAAATGCAAATTGATCTCCCTCTCTGAAATCACGTGGGATATTATTAATGTCGATATTATTAATATCGAATTTTGGAAAGTCAAACGTCACCCATATAGCGACTTGAATTTCTTTCCATGTAGTACCTTCTATGGTTTTCTTGTAGTGCTCCTGTACATTCAAAAGATAGTTTAGATGATTATAACGAGGGTCTCCTTTTGTTGAATAAAGTTTTACTCCTCCATATTCGGTACCGCCAGTTTGTATTGGTGTATCCCAAACCACACACCAACCATTGAACATGCCATCGTTTATAATAGCATTAGGAGCAATATTCCTTAATACAAAATTAAAATAGCTGTCATTAGCGTTTTTCGTTACCTTGGCAATGACATTATCAGCTCCAGGAATAACATCTAATATATGTACCTTCTCAACCGCCTCCCCAAAACTTTTGACCGGATTCTCCTCCATGTCACAGCTTGTAAACGCGAATACCACTATTAAAAGCGGCAGGAAAAACTTTAAAACACTAGAGGTTTTCATAAAAGATCCCCTTTATAATTTGGAATGAATAAGGTTTATTAATTTACATCATTTTATCTATTACAAACCTACTGATTTATATTTTTAATTACAATTAGATTTTTCTAATTATGATTAATAAAATGAATGATTTACGATATGAAAAGCGCAGTGTGATTCCCGTCACTACGGGCAGAAACTAGAAATTAAATTAAATGGGGTATAATGAAATACACCCGGGGAGTTTATTAGAATTCTCTAATATTAGATTACATTAAGCGATTTTGTGACACCACGCATGTACATTTTAGTATTTAAATGATTATATTGGAGCAGAAACTTGGTGGTTTTCCTATTATGAAACATTACATCATAAGCATTTGACAATGAAAAATAGAATAGCAACAGTATTACTTATTACCGTAATAATGACAGGTACGTTCTCGTTTTCCGCATACGGTAGTGATAATCCCGGTGTAAAACGGTTGAGCATCGGTCTCTTCGGCGGACCCAACGTTGCAAAATCAGGCGGACGCTGGATGACACTCGGCGGTCAATTCGACCGGAATGCCGGCTATAATCCGGTTTTCGGAGGGAATATTTCCTATGCCGTATCCCAACCCGTCAGTTTTGAGTTTACCGTCTACAGAGGAATTTTTGATCGTGATGAAGACCCGGGCAGATTTACCAACGAGTACTGGCATTTTACCGGGCGGGGTACCGTACACCTTAACGATATCTTCCAGACATATAGAATAGGAAATCGTGTAACTCCATATATTTCAATGGGTTTCGGACGAATGATTAACGAGATCGAGGTCGTTGACGGACGGGACCGGGAATTTACGGTTTCAACCTATCTTGCGGCTCTCGGATTTAAATTTAATTTATCATCGACAGTGGATTTGTTTACCGGCTATGAGTACCATCTCGCAAATACAGATCATCTCGATGCCACTCCGGGCAGATTTACACGGGATACCTGGGGTATGTTCCTTGCCGGCTTGAGTTTCAACTTCGGTAAAAGCGGAGCAAAACATATTGCGTGGCATCCGCGGGGTGCATCGGTGGATGCACAGCTTGAACGGTACGGAAAGGAATTGAGAGAACTGGAGAAACGGTATGCAGGTCTTAATGAACGGGACGCCGGCAGAGATCAACAACTTGCCGGACTACACGACCGGCTTGAT
>PWJF01000051.1 GCA_003560935.1 Ignavibacteriales bacterium | reverse complement strand
CTTGATCACATCGACTGTAATACCGGCGTTTTCAGGTCGTCCGGGTCCGGGAGAGATCACTATATGTGACGGATTTCGTGCTGCGATCTCCTCGACGGAAATTTTATCGTTGCGTTCTACTTGCACTTCGTCATGCTGCGCCAGCAGTTGCACGAGGTTGTAGGTGAACGAGTCATAGTTGTCGAGTACGAAGATCATGGTGTCGGTAGTCTCGTGTTTTGGGTTTCGAGTTTTTTATTTTCATGGGTGTCGAAAATCCGGGTTGCCACTTTAATCGCTTCCCGCATTGCGTTCGATTTGTTGACGGTCTCTTCGTATTCCTTTGATGGATCGGAATCTGCAACGATCCCCGCACCGGTCTGAAAATACAGGTGTCCGTTTTTCGCATAGAGAGTTCTAATGGCGATACACATATCCATATTCCCTGTAAAGTCGAAGTAACCGACGCCGCCCGCATACATGCCGCGGCGGGTTGTTTCAAGTTCATCGATAATCTCCATCGCACGTACTTTGGGCGATCCCGAGACTGTGCCCGCCGGAAACGCCGCTTTTAAAACATCGACGGCGTTTATGTCATCTTTTATAATTCCGCCGACATGAGATGCTATATGCATCACATGCGAGTAGCGAACGATGTGCATCAGCTCATTTACCTTCACCGTGCCGGGCTTGCATACTCGACCGATGTCGTTCCGACCGAGATCGACAAGCATGATGTGCTCGGCACGTTCTTTTCCGTCGGAAAGTAGTTCTCGTTCAAGTTTTGCATCCTCCTTTTCGCTTGCACCGCGATGCCTCGTACCGGCAATCGGAAACGTTTCTGCCCTGTTTTCCTCTTTCCGCACAAGGATCTCGGGTGATGAGCCTATCACCTGTGAATCACCGTTATCCAGAAAGTATAAATACGGCGAAGGATTAACGACCCGCAGTGCGCGATATACATTAAAGACATCCCCCTCGTACGGGACGCCGAACCGTTGCGACAACACCGCCTGAAATATATCACCCGCACCGATATATTCTTTTATTTTTGTGACGTTCTTTTCAAATTCTTGCCGGGAAATATTCGTTTTAATTTGTGAGATGTCGGATTTAAATGAACCGTTGAGCAATAGTTCGGCGTTAAGTGATTCCCTCAATGATTCAATTGCGCAACATGCGTTATCATATTGTTTTTGAAGCTCTTGTTCTTGATCTATAATTACATTTGAGATTAAGGTGATTCGTTGTTTAAAGTGATCGAATGCGACTATCGTCGGATAAAATCCCAGGATTGCATCATCAACATTGTTGTCGTTATGAACTGTTTCCGGAATATCCTCAATATGCCGGATTAAATCGTACCCGATGAATCCGACAAGGCCTCCGGTGAAACGGGGGAAGTCGGGAAGATGGGGGAGGGTATAGCCGTCGATGAGTGATGAAATATACTTGAAGTAATTGATTTCTACAGGGAGTGCATAATTGGATGATTGGATAATTGTTTGATTGTTGTGTGTTCGTAGTACGAATAGGGGATCCCTGCCGATGAACGAATACCGTCCGAAACGGTCGCCTCCTTTAACACTTTCAAGAAGAAATGATGCCGTCGCTCCTTTTCGTAGCCGCATATATGCAGAGACTGGCGTGAGTGTATCGGCGAATGTCGTATCGGTAACCGGTACGATAGTGTGATCTTGTGCTAATAATTTAAATGTCGTGAAATCCATAATCTATTAATAGTATGTTGTTAAAATAAAAAAGCCCTTCCTGGATTCGTGCTCAGGGAAGGGCTTTTAATAAACTTCTATATTTAAATATATTACAACGCTGTCATGTCTCCGTTCTCAGAACACCAATATGCTTGTACGTATGCCACCACCAAGCCCAATTGTGCAGGCTTCCTTTTACGTGGCGATATGTACTATAATTTGTGTCCATGAGTATAGTGCAGTATTTGCTTTACGAGACTAAAGTATAGGGAAATTCTTAATTGATGTCAAGAGGGTTGTCGATAATTTTCCGGACCATGGCGAAGACAAAGTCAGGTGCTTATTTCTCGTCCTTCTGATTTTGTTGTTTTGCTGAAAAATTCACTGTGAAGTGCCGGCAACGCGTCTTTTACCTGATCCTCACTTATGACAAATGTTAAATTGATCTCTGATCCGCCATGCGAGATAAGCTCAACATTGACTCCTGCATTACCCAGAGCCGTAAAGGCACGTCCCGCTATACCCAGTACCTTTTTAAGATGCTCACCGACGATTGAGATAACTGCTTTTTCCGGCAGTACCGATACATCGGCAATATCATCAAGTTCATTGGCAATACGGTCGATATTCAGTTGGTCATCCACCGTTAGAGAGATTCCGACTTCAGAAGTCGCGATCACATCCACGCTTTTTTTATGCCGGGCGAATATTTCAAACACTTTCGCCAGGAATCCATGCGCCATCAACATACGGGTACTCTGGATCCGGATAACGGTAATACCGGTCCGGTGGGCTATCGATTTGATAACATCATCGCCGTTTGGTTGAACAGTACGTTTTCCATGGACGTCATTCGCAGTAATCAAGGTACCTTCATCGTCCGGACGATTGGAGTTTAACACACGCACGGGAATCTTCTTACTTATTGCTGGAAGAATCGTGCTCGGATGCAATACCGTTGCACCGAAGTATGCAAGCTCGGCAGCTTCATTAAACGTCATTTCCCGAACCGGACGCGCATCGGGTACCATGCCGGGATTTGCCGTCAGTACACCCGATACATCTGTCCAGATCTGAATCTCCCTGGCTTCAAGCAAAGAGCCGATTATTGCAGCACTATAATCCGATCCACCCCGTCCGATTGTGGTAGTAATACCATCTTGCGTTGCACCGATAAAACCCTGTGTTACTACAATCGTGCTTTTTTGAATGAGTGGAAAGATATATTGCCGGACGCGGTTTTCGATGACGTCAAACAGCGGCGTTGCATTTTTGAAATCGTTATCCGTAATCAGAACTTCTCGCGAATCAATCCACCCGGCTTTATTGCCGTACTGCAACAATTTTTGTTCTAATAATAAACATGACCACTGCTCGCCGAACGACATAAAATGATCAAGTACGCGGGGTGTCAACTCCTGCAGTATGGAAACACCTTTAATAAGCATATCCAGTTCTTCGAACTGTTTTGTGAATGCCTGGAGAACTGTGTTCAGGTATTCACCTTTTAATAATGTCTTCGCAGTAGCGAAGTGACGTTCCCGGAGGGTGGCGACATTTTCAAGGGCGGATTGGATGTCGGTTGCTGCAGCTTTCCGGGCAATGTTGATGAGGGTATCGGTTACCCCCGCTCCTGCGGATAGGACAACGAGCGGTTTATTATCGATATGCTGTGCTACTATTTCTGCCACGTTTGTGAGTGAATCGGTATCCTTGACCGACGTACCGCCGAATTTCATTACTATCATTTTATCTCCTCTATACAATTATACAAGAACGCCGCCACCGTTTACATTGATTGTCGCTCCTGTAACGTGATTTGCGAGATCGGATGCAAGGAACAGTACCGATCCGGCTACGTCTTCCGCAGTTGCAACTTTTTTCAACGGGATCGCTTCTACTACCTGATTGAAAAATCGGGTATTCGAAAATACGTCTTTGTTTAACTCGGTATCCACCCATCCGGGTGCGATGGCATTCACGAGAATGTTATACTCGCCAAGCTCTGCAGCAAGCGATTTCGTTAAACCGAGTATGCCCGCTTTTGAAGCGGCATAGTGTGAATGAAAGGCTTCGCCCCGTTGTCCTGCGGTGGATGAAATGTTAATGATCCTTCCGCCGTCGTTTCGCTTAAAATACGGAATTACCGCATTACATACATTGAATACGCCGGTTAAATTTGTATCGATCGTGTCTTTCCAGATTGTCCCGTTCATCTCACCTGCTCGTCCGAAGGTCCATATACCTGCATTGTTTACGATAATGTCTATACGGTTGAATTCTTGAATCGACCTTTCGATTAGTTCATAGGCAGTTTTTTCCTGTGCTATATCGCCCTGAAATAAAACTGCTTTTCTTCCGAATTGTTCGACCGAATCCGCAACTTCTGCCGCCTTATTAAAATTCTCTTTATAATTAATAACCATATCGGCCCCGGCTTGAGCGAATAGTACCGTGGTTGCCGCCCCGATACCTCGCGAGCCGCCGGTTATCACCGCAACTTTATTCTGTAATGATATCATTTTATTTTGACCTCTTCAAGAAATATTTGAATTATTTTATTCAATTGATTGAACTCTATCAGGAATGCATCGTGTCCGTGAATGGAATCAATCTCTGCATAATGGGCTCCGGGAATGAGCGCCGCAAGTTCCTGCTGCTCATGCACCGGATAGAGAACATCGGAATTGATCCCGATCGATATGACGGGGATGTCTATGCTGCCGAGGACATCTTCCAGCGTCCCTCGCTCACGAGTGATGTCATGTGAATCCATCGCTTCGGTGATGTAGAGATATGTGTTTGCGTCGAATCGGTCGACCAGTTTCTTTCCCTGATAGCGGAGATAACTTTCTGCCTCGAAAAGTGTTTCCTTCTCGCCGAAATGAACCCGTAACTCATTTGCTTGTTCCGTAGCGATACTCCGTCCGAATTTCTTCCCGAACGATACCTGACTGCGATAACTGATCATTGCGATCATCCTCGCAAGCGCCAATCCTTTGAACGGTTGTGTGGTATAGGAACCGTTCATCCATGCCGGATCGGTCTTAATCGCAGTGCGTGCGACTTCGTTCAATCCGATCGCCCATGCGGAATGTTTTGCCGATGTCGCTATCGGGATGATCGACCGGACAAACTCAGGATACAACAGCGCCCATTCGAGTACCTGCATGCCGCCCAGCGATCCGCCTGCAATTGTTGCAAGTTGATTAACGCCGAGATGTTTCAGCAATGCGTACTGCACGCGAACCATATCCCGGACGGTTATGTTCGGAAAATTCATACCATATGGTTTTCCCGTCGTCGGATCGATGCTTGCGGGTCCGGTGGTGCCGTAACAACTACCGAGAAAATTCGGACAGATAACGAAGTATTTCGACGTATCGAACGCTTTTCCTTCTCCAATAACTCCATCCCACCAGCCATGTAGGTGTTTGGGGTTCCGGTGATTATTGTTGGATGTCGGTTGGTTCTCCACAATATAGCTGATGTCGCTCGTATATGAGATGCCCGCCGCATGTGCATTGCCGGTGAGTGCGTGGCAGATCAAAATTGCATTTCTACCATCGGTATTGAGAGTGCCGTACGTTTGGTACGCCACGGTCACCGGTGCAATGCTTTGACCGTTATCGAGAAGCAGCGGCTTTTCATCGGTAAATAGTTTATCTGCCTTAGTTTGGGTTTCCATTATAAGAACTGTACGGTTCCTTAACAGGACATTTATTTTGTGCAAAGTAGATGAGTTGCTTTCGTTTCTCTTCATCGGTTTCATCGGTCTCGATAGTTGTTGTATATT
>PWJF01000047.1 GCA_003560935.1 Ignavibacteriales bacterium | reverse complement strand
CAATGCCAGGTATAGAAATGAGAAGGACCAGAAGGGTGAGGGAAATAATATTGGTCATAATGCCTCCGCTTTGTTGAAGGGAACCGCAAAATTTCCCTTATTTTAGCATGTTAAACTTGTTAGACGAGGCAGTGTGACAGGGTGTTCCATGTTGGCTTTGATTTTAATTTCCCAATTTAGTAATATGTAATATAATTGAAGCCGTCAAAACGGTTTGTTTTTTAATCTTTTGCAGCCTATTTACCCGCCAGCGGAGGCGCATGGTTGTTTTTACGGGTTAATCTGATTATCCTGACAAATTAATTACTGGGTATCCTGCCGGATTATACGCCGGTGTTGAAAGAATGCGCCTGATTCAAAAAAGTTATATAGTTATTCTGCTCTCAATGTGCATGTCGTTGTTTGTCTACTCACAGGACGAACCCGGAATTGCAGGAGAGGGGTATTATTCCGTAGCGGGAGTGGATACCACCATCACACTTGCTCATAAGTTTATTATTAGCGGAACCGAGCTAGTAACCCTGAACACCGCAATTCAACTCGAACGTGGCATACACTATTTAATCGACTATCGCTACGGTACATTGAAGGTACTTGCATTGCCGTATGATGCAGAAGACCCGGCACCCGCGGAGCTACATATTTCATATCGATATCTTCCGCTCACATTCAGCGACAGCTACCGCCTGTACGAATTTACCGACGACACAACAGGTGCAGATGAAATGCCGCGCACGGTAACACAAACACGATCCTTTTCGCTCGACGATATCTTTACATCCCAGCTAAGAACGAGCGGAAGTCTGATACGAGGTTTAAGTGTCGGCTCGAACCGCGATCTTACGCTGCAATCGGGATTCAGGATGCAGCTATCGGGTAATCTTTCTGAGAATGTCGAAATTGCCGCTACTCTTACCGATGAGAATACACCGATACAACCGGAAGGTACAACGCAAACGCTTCGCGAGCTGGATAAAGTGTATATTCAAATCTTCAGCGACGACTATCAGGCGACACTCGGTGATTTTGATCTTAATGTAACCGGAACCGTGTTTTCACGCTTGAACCGCCGCTTGCAGGGTGCGATGGGACAATATCGATATAGTGCGGGATATGGAGAAGGTGAAGTTATGGTCGCGGGGGCAAGTATGCGGGGTAAGTTCCATACAATGGAGTTTCGCGGACAGGAGGGTGTACAGGGACCGTACCGTCTTACTGGTCGAAACAACGAACGCGCGATTATTATCGTACCCGGTTCCGAGCGGGTCTATATCGATGGTGAGAAGATGACGCGCGGCGAAAATAACGATTACGTTATCGAATACGGAAACGGCGAAGTTGTTTTTACCGCGCAGCGGTTAATAACATCTGCAAGCCGGATCGTTATAGATTATGAATATACCGATCGTCAGTACAACCGGAACTTTTTCGCGGCACAGACAAAACAAACGTTAGTTGACGATCGCCTCACGCTCAGTCTCGGTTATTACCGGGAAAGCGACGATCAGGATTCTCCTATAGATTTTATATTGGGTGAGGAAGAGAGACAAATATTGAGTCAGAGCGGAACCGACCGATCGAAAGCATCGAGAAGCAGCGTTCGCGAGGTTGGTTTTGATGATGAAACCGGACGGGGGAACGGACAATACATCCGGCGCGACACAACTATCGCAGGTGAAGCGGTGATGTATTACGAATTCGATCCGGGAGCGGCGGAGGCAATTTACTCCATCAGCTTTTCGCACGTCGGTGAAGGTCTGGGAGATTACCGTCGTATTGCGGCAGGTCAGTTTGAATATACGGGTCCGGAAGCGGGAAGTTATCTGCCCGTTCAATTCCTCCCGATGCCGCAGCTTCATCAGATCGGCAACGCCGCGATGCACTATAATGTTGCGGGGGATTTGAATGTATTCGGTGAATACTCCTTCAGCAGTTTCGACGGAAACCGGTTTTCATCGATCGATAATGACCTTAATGACGGCGGCGCGTATCTCTTCGGCGTATCATATTCGCCGGATGAAGTGACATTGATGAACCGCAACATCGGATCGTTCGATATCGATCTTCGTCAGCGGTTTGTCGACAACCGGTTTGTCTCAATGGACCGGGTTAACGAGATTGAATTTAACCGCCAATGGGATCTCACCGACGAACTTTCGGGCGATGAGATGATACGCGAAGCGTCGCTGCTGTACAAACCGGTAGACCGGGTTTCGATCGGAAGTTCGTACGGTAATATCTCACGCGGCAATATGTTCGAATCGAACCGGTACGATGCGACGTTGAATGTTGAAGGTCCGTCGCTTCCGACGCTGCGGTATTATATCGAATCGATTCACAGCGATGACGTGACGCAGCTCCGTCAGGGTGACTGGCTGCGGCAGCAGGGTCGATTGTTCTATAATTGGAATGTAAGGGATCGCACCCGAATTACACCGGGTATATTCTTCGAACAGGAAGACCGGAGTGTGAGAACGACCGCGGCAGATTCACTGCTTGCCGGCAGCTTCTCGTTCTATCGAATCGCTCCGCGGATCGAAGTAGATGAGATTGCACGGATGAATCTATCAACCGAGCTCGAGTACCGTGAAGATTCGGAATTTCTTCAGGGGGCAAATATCCCCGAATCGCAATCAATCACCAGCCGTACCTCATGGCGTCTGCGCGACTGGAACACATTTACTTCGCGTATCGATTTTACGTACCGGAAAAAGGAAATAACCGAAGTATTCCGGCAGGAGGGACGAGGCGATAACGAGACTATTCTTATCCGGAGTCAAACCCGTTATGCGCCGATTCAACGCTTTATAGAAAGCGATGTATTTTATGAGGTAACGACTCAGCGTTCGGCACGTATGGAGCGTGTGTTCGTTCGCGTGCCGAAGGGAACCGGCAACTACCGTTATCTGGGCGACCTGAATCAGGACGGGATTGCCAACGAAGACGAATTCGAGCTGGTCAGGTTCGACGGCGATTATATTGCGGTTACCGTGCCGACGGATGAGTTGTTCCCGGTCGTCGACCTGAGGTCGAATTTCAGAATCCGTCTGACACCGTCGCGTATCATTGAATCGGGCAACGGATTATTCAGCGATATTATCCGCCGTTTCTCGACCGATACAAATATCCGGCTTGAAGAAAAAAGCCGCGATCCGCAAACGAGCAATATTTATTTGATGCGTCTTGCAAGTTTTCGGGATGAAGAAAACACGATCGTCGGAAACCAGATGATCACGCATGATCTGTTCTTGAACGAACAGAGCCGTGAGTTCTCGATGCGTTTTCGTTATATGGAACGCCAGGGGATGAATCAGTTCAGTCTCGGTGTGGAGAAAAGCAATTTTATTGAACGGTCGGTTCGTTTGCGATGGCAGCTTGTCGAGGAGATCGGCCATCAGGTCGACGTCATCAACCGCCGCGATCGGGTTATTGCAACACAGCCGAGCAATCGCGAGCGTATAGTGACCGCGAATACAATTTTATCGGATCTTTCATACAGACCTCAACCGAGGGTTGAAGTCGGTTTCGTGATGGAAGTAACATCGGCAGACGATGTATTTCCCGAGTATCCGGTCAATGCATCCATCAATGCGCAAACGCTTCGTTTGCAATATTCCATTCAGGCGAGGGGACAATTGCGTACCGAATTTTCACGCGAGCAGGTCATATTAAGACAAAACCGTCCTGCAGATGCACCTCGTTATGCATTACCATTCGAATTGACAGGCGGTCGCGTGGAAGGGTTAAGCTGGCTCTGGCGTGCCGGATTCGATTACCGCATCAGCAGATTCATTCAGGCATCGATTCAGTACGACGGGAGAGCCGAGCACGACCGCCCGATTGTTCATCAGGGAAGAGGCGAGGTGAGGGTATTTTTCTGATAAAAGATGTGCGACACATCTCCCCGTGGTTCGGAGCAGATAATTCTTTACTTCTTTTATTTATCGAAAATCCTAAGCACTAAATCCTTCTAAACAATCTCAAAATTCAAATGACAAATGTTCAAAACGACGAATAGTTACGAATTTAATAGAATTTGTAATTTGAGCATTTTCCCGCTGTACGGGATCCCGCATCAATAATATCTATAATAAATTTGAGCGGGAGAATTTGTTTGGAGTTCCGGATTTAGGACTTGTTATCGCTAAAGGATGATTTGTATAACATCAGTTATCTTTTTAATTGAAGGTGCGTCGCACATTATATTATATCTATCTTACCAATGGGAACTCTCCGCGCGTGTGATCTCAATATCGGTATAGAACATAGTTAAATAAATAAAATAGTTTTGCCCTCAATAGTCTTGCCAACCCTCTTCACCGAATCCAATAAAACTGAATCTTTCCTGCTTTGCTGACGTCTTCAAACGAACCGCGATCTGCCGAAACCAACTGTGCATGTTTTTGTGATGCAGTCGCCAGGACAACTGAGTCTGCAAGAGATACGTTATATCGTGCCTTGATTCGTCCCGCTTCCTCTATCAACTGCTCATCGATGTATTCCAGTATTTCAGCCGGGAGCTTCGATACGAATTCATGCATCAGATGGGCTTTTTTCTCATCTTCTTCACGCAACGTCAGGTAATATATTTCCAGAATATTAAGGCGGTGAATGTAAACTTTCTTCTCGTACCGGGATGCAGCCGACAGGAGCAGTTCAACCTTATCGGCCCCTTCTTCATCGGCAAGGAAGGCGATGAGTGCGGATGTGTCGATTACGTATACATCGCTCATTGTTCTTTTGCTTTCTCTTCTTTTTTATTTTTGATATAAAGTTCGTTTGTAACTTTAGAACCCTTGAGAAAACCGCGTGCTCTTTGTATGGGTTCGGGTCGGGGTCGGAGAAGGATGCCTTCGACGGTCTCAATTATCTCAAGATCTTTCCCCTGATATTTTTTTGTAACCTCATCGGGAAGCTTGATTTCGCCCGATTCGGGAACGTGGATATGCATGTTTTTCTCCTCAATAATTTATTGGCCAATAAAACACTAAATCACAAAATACGGGGTAAAATCGTCGGGTGCAACTGATTCCTTTGATTTTTCGTTAAAAATGTATATTATTAAACCATGAAACTTAACTATTACCCGGAAACGGATTCACTTTATATCGATTTGTCGGAGAGAACCAGCGTAGAGAGCAAAGAGATATCCGAAGGAGTGATATTGGATTATGATGAAAATGGAAAACTGGTTGGAATTGACATCGATAATGCGAGTAACAAGATCGATTTAAAAAAACTTACACTCAGCAAATTACCGGGAAAGATTGAAACCGAAACTACATAATTAATTAAACCAATTCAATGGGAGGTCTCGAATGGATGTTCAGGAAAGAACATACGAAGAGAAGCTTGCCGAATTCGAAGCCCGCATCGCTCGCGGGGAAAAAATCGAACCGGGCGACTGGATGCCTGAGGAATATCGCAAACAACTCATCCGTATGATCGGACAGCATGCGCATAGC
>PWJF01000390.1 GCA_003560935.1 Ignavibacteriales bacterium | reverse complement strand
TCGAAACACTCGGACAGGATATACCGCTTATGGTCGATGCAAACAATGCGTACACATTGGACCATATCGATGTTTTTAAAACATTGGACGGGTTCGATTTGATGATGATCGAGCAGCCGCTTGCATGGGACGATCTTCGCCGTCACGCGGAGCTGCAAAAATATATTAAAACTCCCATCTGTCTCGATGAATCGATTACCGGTATCGAACGTGTCGAGGATATGATCGCACTTGCAAGCGGACGCATAGTGAATATTAAACCGGGACGTGTCGGCGGGTTTGCGTCGTCTATCGCAATTCATGATTTTTGTATGAAACACAATATCCCCGTGTGGTGCGGCGGGATGCTTGAAAGCGGTGTTGGTCGTGCGCACAATGTTGCTTTGGCATCCTTACCGAATTTCACTATACCCGGCGATATCTCGCCGAGCAAACGGTACTGGGAAAAGGATATTGTTATTCCCGAATGGGAGATGGAGGACGGGAAAATTACGGTGCCGGTTGATAAGCCGGGTATGGGGGTGGCGGTTTATCGTGAGGCGATTGAAGAATTGGTTGTGCGGCGGGATGAGCTGAAAGTGTAATGTTGCATATTCACAACCATTCCATTATTTTATTTGTATGAAATATGATGTGCATATCGTAACCGAAAAATTACGCGAATTCTCCGCCCACCATCCGGAGATTATTGCGGTATATTTATTCGGCTCAATTCTTACACGCCAAAACCCGGAAGATATAGATATAGCTCTTTTGTTCGATCATGTACCGGAAATCGATCAGAATAAATATCGATACGGCTATAAAGTGGAATTGATAAATGAATTAATGCAGTTATTGAAAACCAATGATGTCGACATAACATTTCTCAATACCGCACCCCCTCCGGTTGCTATGAACATATTACGGACCGGACAACGTATTATATGCACCGATGATCGTCTGGTTGAAAAACACGAATACCGCATACGGCAAAAATATATCGATACAAAACCGCTGCGGGATATTAAGGCATATTATCTGAAAAAAGCATACGGACCACATGATTGATAAAGATTATATACAAAAAGAAATCGAAGAATTACAGAATGCTTTAGGTATCCTTGAAAAACATTCTGATATAGACATATCCGTTTTAGAAAAAGATATTGAACGTCGGTGGATAGTCGAAAGGGGATTGATAGTGGTAATGCAGAGTGTGTTTAATATTGCCGCACATATACTTGCATCGCACTTTAAAAATGACTGGGACGATTATTTTACCCTTATAGGAAAGATGGGTGACCATGATGTTCTGCCGAAAGAGTTTACCGATAATTTTAGAAAAATGTCGGGTTTTAGAAATATTCTCATCCACGAATATGATATAATCGACCTTGAAGTTGTACAAAATGTAATGAATAATGACCTGGAGGATTTTAAGAAATTTATCAGTTATATTCAGAACTTTGTGCATAAACTTTAATAAATCCCCTCCTTATATAAACCATGAATAAGTTTCAATCCATTGCTAATGCCGTCGACAACTACATAACCACCCATACCCCAAACATACTGCGCGAGTTCACAGACTATCTCTCCCTCCCCAATCACGCATCATCTCCAGAAGATACAAAGCGGAATGCCGTCTTTATAAAAGAGATGTTCGAAAAGCGTGGTGTAGAGATTGAAATTTCCGAATTACCCGGCGCGCGGCCGTTTATCTACGGCGAGTATAATGTCCCCAAAGCCGAACGAACAATTCTTCTCTACGCACACTACGACGGTCAGCCGGTAAATGCCGGTCAATGGAACAGCGACCCCTGGAACCCTATAATCCGGACGACCACTATTGAAAAAGCCGGTGAAATTCGTCCTTTTCCGGAACACGGCGAACACATCGATCCCGATTGGAGAATATACGCCCGGTCCGCAAGCGACGATAAAGCACCGTTTATCGCAATTGCTGCTGCACTGGACGCATTGCGTGAAAATAATATAAACGTAACATCGAATCTGAAGTTTATTTTCGAAGGAGAAGAAGAGATCGGTTCACCGCACCTCGCGGAATATCTTCGAAAGTATCGGAAGAAATTAAAAGCCGACGTATTGGCGATTTGCGACGGACCGGTGCATCAGAGCGGCAAACCGCAGCTCTATTTCGGAGCGCGGGGATTTGCGTGTCTGGATATTACCGTGTACGGACCCAATCGTCCCCTTCATAGCGGTCATTACGGTAACTGGGCGCCGAACCCGTCGCTGCTGCTCGTTCATCTGCTCGCCTCGATGAAGGATCCCGACGGCAATGTACGCATCGAAAACTTCTATGACGGCGCCGAAGGATTGAGCGACGATGAGAAGAAAATTATCGATGCCTATCCGGATACCGGAGATGATCTGAAAAGTGAATTCGGTGTAGCGAAGCCCGAGGGGAAAAACAATTCCCTTATCGAACGTTTGTTATTGCCGTCTTTAAACATTCACGGACTCGAGGGTGGACCGGTTGGTAATCTGGCGCAAAATGTTATACCGTCATCCGCTTCAGCTTCCATCGACATCCGTCTTGTCAAAGGAATCGAACCCGGTGTTATGCTCGACCGCGTCGAAGATCATATTCGGAAGCAGGGATTTCATATCGTCCGTGAAGAACCCGGAATCAAAACCCGAATGAAATATCCCTGGTTGGCGAAAATTGTTCGTCATGAGGGATATTCCGCGGTTCGTACGCGAATGGATCTTCCGGGAACGAACGCTATAATAGAGGCAGCGCAACGGGCAGCGGGCGAAGAGGTGGTTTTACTCCCGACAATGGGCGCATCCCTGCCGCTGTATATATTCAAGGATCTACTCAACATTCCGATCGTGGGGATACCCATAGCCAACCACGACAACAACCAGCACGGACCGGACGAGAACATCCGTATCGGAAATCTATGGTATGGAATTAAACTGTTTGCTTCGTTGTTAGCACAGGCGAAGTAGTTCGCATCTGTGGGAAAAAACAGGAGCTGTATCATGAGTTTCTTAAATTCACGATTCTTTCGTGTATACATTATACCCGGCGCGGTGTTTCAATCTGTCGTCGTTGCAGGCGGCTACGGCACGGGTCGTGAGCTCGTGGAATACTTTACTCAATACGGACCAACCGGGGGAATTTTGGGGATGGCAGTTACCGTATCATTCCCGCACTCCTTTTTCACATTACTTTTATCGCGGAATATCCCCTCATCATCGCCGAAGAGGTGCCCGTTTATACGATGATTACCAATCTTGGATTCGGCTTCCTTTTAATTTTGTATATGATCGGATTATTCGGAACGTTCGTCGAGACGGGTGCAGGATTCATTCAGGGAATCAATGAAAGAATAGATTCATATCTTCGCGAGAAGAAAGGAACGACATTGAGCAAACCGCTCCGGGCGTTTGTGGCGGTAGCCGCCATCGGTATCAGCGCCGGACTTGCAACCTTCGGTATCATTGCGCTAATCGCACGCGGATACGGAACCATTGCATGGGGATTTTTTGCGGTATACGTAATTCCGCTGATGACATACGGCATTTATAAACTCGTCGTTTACCGTGACACGGAAGAAGTACGCGACGAACCTACAAAAAGCGCGGTTCCGTAACTTTCCGAATTTTGTATATCACTGATTTTTTAAACTTTAAATCGTTCTTTTTATTCCTCTTTGCCCCGCCATAAAAAATATAATTTTGCCCGCAATTTATTTTGCATTATATTACCGCATGGCCACGGATTCTCTTTTCTTCGAACTCTACCACAACCTCCCCCGCCAGGGACCCGGCGATAACGATTTTACACGGAAAGCATTCTCGCTTCTGAAAGATTTACCTCCGTCTATAAATCTGCTCGACGTTGGGTGCGGCAGCGGCATGCAGACCTTGCAGCTCGCAAAGCTTATCAACGGTCACATCACTGCCATCGATTTTCACGAGCCGTTCCTTCATCAGTTAAGAACAGATGCAGAAAAAGAGGGGCTATCCGGTTCGATCACGGTTCTCAATAAGTCGATGTTCGAAATGGATTTCCCCGATGAGAACTTCGATGTGATCTGGTCCGAAGGTGCGATTTATATATACGGCTTCCGCAAAGCGTTAGCCGATTGGAAGTCAATGCTCAAACCCGGCGGTTATCTTGTGTGTTCCCATATAAGCTGGCTGAATGATAACCCGCCGGAGGAACTGAAATCATACTGGGAAAATGAATATCCCGAAATAACCGGTATTGAGGGAAATGTCCGCATAATTCGGGATGAGGGATATACCCCGGTCGATCACTTCGTGCTGCCGGACGAGAGCTGGTGGAAGAATTATTACAACCCCCTCCGGCAGCGCCTCAATTTGCTGAGCCAGAAATACCGCACCGCCGGCGTCTTTAACAAACTCATCGAATCGTCAAAACAGGAGATGTATATGTTCAACAGATATTCGGCATTTTACGGATATGTGTTTTTTATCATGAAACGGTAGATTGACTTATCGTAAAATTTTTCATACTATACACGTAGATACCTCACTATGTAAAACATCATACGGGTAATACCCGCACCTCTATGTTACACGTCGGTATAATATCACCAACATTTGTCTATAGTATCAGAGAATTATCATGTCAGCCGAGAGTATTAGAAAAATTATTGATGATACCAGAGATCAACCTGCGAACGTCATTGCGGTACTTGAAGATATTCAGGCAAAGTTCGGTTATCTGCCCGAAGAATCGTTGCGCGTTGTTGCAGAAGAGACCGGACAATCGCTTGTAGATATATATGGTGTTGCAACGTTCTATAAAACATTCAGTCTCAAACCGCGGGGACAGCATCTTGTTTCTGTATGCCTCGGTACAGCCTGTCACGTACGCGGCGGTCCGACAATAGAAAGGGAATTCCAGCGATCACTCCGGTGCACAACGGGGGAAACAACAGACGATAAAAAATTCACACTTGAAACGGTTGCATGCCTCGGTGCATGTGCACTCGGTCCCATCGTTGTCGTCGATCAACATTACTTCTCAAAAGTAAACACACACGACGTAAGACGCGTTGTTCGCAAAACCCTTGAAGGATTGGATAAAGTCGACGTTGCAAGAGATAAAAGTGTTTTTCCCGTTGAAATCATATGTGCACGATGTGCACACAGCTTAATGGACCCGATATACTTGATAGATGGACACCCATCGGTGCGGGTTACCATATATTTCGAGCGCCAGCACGGCTGGCTTCGATTGTCGAGTGTATACGGTAGTTATACTATCGAATCGGAATACGAAGTACCGATAGACGCAGTTGTTACTTTTTTCTGTCCCCACTGTCATACCGAGCTTAAAAGCAAAATTCCATGTCCCGAATGTCATGCCCCGATGGTATCTATGGCGGTACGTGGGGGCGGCGTGGTGCAGATATGTTCGCGGAGAGGGTGCAAAGGGCACATGCTCGATGTAACGGATGTGATGTAACACTTTGAGAGATTGACACATGTCGAAACTTAACTCCATAGATGATTTTAAAAAACTT
>PWJF01000090.1 GCA_003560935.1 Ignavibacteriales bacterium | reverse complement strand
CCGGAAAGCATCAAAAAAGATGTCGCCGAGCTGCAGCGGATGGGTTTCGATTCTGCGTCGTTTTATATCATCTCGCCGCTGCCGGGCTCGAAAGATCATCAACAATGGTGGAAAGAGGGCCGGTGGATGCACGAAGACTTCAATACCTATGACTCGGCGCATGTTGCAGTGGAGCCGGAACGAATGACACGCGAAGAGCTGCAGGAAGCATATCATAATGCATGGGAACAGTTCTACTCTACAGAACATATGGTGAACGTCCTGAAAGTGTGGCGGCACGATACATGGCATTACTGGGACAGACTCTCTTTTTTCTCCTGGTACATTTATGCATCGAGGATAGAGCGTTTGCATCCGATGAACTGTGGTTTCTGGACGGTGCGTTACCGTAACGACAGGCGACCCGGTTTTCCGAAAGAAGCATTTATTCCATTCTGGTGGGAGCGTTTTCGGTTTTCTCTTAAACGATTAGGCGGCATCGTGGGGATCTATCTGCACCTTCAGGAAGTCTGGCTCAGGAGCCGGCCGAAGAGCAAAACCGAAGAAGCACTTCTTGAGTTGGTTGCATATACAAAAAAAGATATCATCGACTGGCGCGACCTGAAAGCCAAAGAGCTTGCGGGTATATACAAAAAGTTGCAACACGAAATACCGGAGTTAAAAGTTCCATCGGTTGCTGGGCTCTGGCTCAGGAAGAAAAACCCGTTTAACGGAGTATATACGAGATCGTACTTCCACCGTATCTGGAAGCGATGGTATATGCATGTCTGGAATCCGCTCAAGTGGCTCGAGGTATGGTCGTTTGAGTTTGTAAACGGTGTACTGTTCTTAAAAAAATTCACCAGGATAGGTAAAAGGTCAAAGGGTGATGCTCTGCGTCTTGCCGGACAGGATTGATCCACCGGAAAGATTGAAATAATTTAAAGAAGTATCGTAGGCATGTGCATAATTTACGATTTGGACTCGTGAATGGAGTGCCAGTTTCTCATGGATGTTGTGTACATGACTTTTTACGGTATAGGCGGAAATATGAAGTTTTTGTGCAATCTCCTTGTTGCTCATACCCTCTGCAATTAATACGATAACCTCGCGTTCGAGTTTCGTCATCCGTATGGATTTAACAATTCTGGATGGATTTGTTCCATTGGCTACCTGATCGACGATCTGAGAAAAGAGGGTATCGGTCATTTCTCCGGGCAAGACTTTTTCACCGTTGGCAACTGCCCGGATGGTACGCATGAAATCGCCACTTGCTTGACCCTGTAGACCACGATCGAGCAGAATAACACTGGGTTTAAATTTCTTTCCCTGTGTTGTTGCATCAACTTTTCCTGTTGACGACAGCACGGCGATATCGGACTCTTTTTTTCAGCAGATCCGTCAATCCGTCGCGAAGATGCCTATTATCCTCGGCAATCAACAGGCGGATTTTAGTCATGGTATCATACCCTATAAAATATCTACATTGAAATACACAAATGATTAGAAAAAGATCTAGTCTGCGGACGAAATTGGATTACGATTGAATATTTGATGATCGATCAGGATTTGTGATAAACTAAAATATTCGTATATTCCGGTTAATCAGCTCATTGCGAATCGTATAAGGTGTGAACTATGGAAAATGAGACACAACACGGTAAATCTGCCAATGAAGCGGATAAGCAATCAACCACGGTTCGGAGAGAGAGGATGGCGCGGTATTTTTTATTGATCGTTCTCGTAATCACCGCGGTATTCTTCGTCAACATGATCAAATTTTTTCTTCTCCCCGTTTTTCTCGCAGTAGTGTTTACCGGTCTTTTTTATCCGCTTTACCGTCAGATCTTGAAGGTTACACGTAACCGGCAGTCGATAAGCGCATTCCTCTGTTGTTTCATTATCATCCTTGGACTTCTGGTTCCCGTATATGTCATCGGGGATCTTGTAGCGCGCGAAGCGATCGAACTCTATGAATCGGCAGAGGATGGCGTCCGGCAGTTCATACGTAGTATCGAGTCCGGCGATGCGCGATGGTTCGCATCATTGCTCGATTCACGCATAGTCGGGCTTCTCGGCCTCGATAGGATCAATTGGCAGGCAACCATCGAGGATATCATCAAAAATTCTGCTTCAATGCTCGGATCGGTCATCAACAAGGCAACGCGTGAGACTTTTATTCTCGTTGTGCATGTGTTTATTCTTCTTTTCGCAATGTTTTACTTTTTTCGTGACGGTGAAAGTATTTTGAAAAGGTTGAAGTATCTGAGTCCTCTGGATGAACGCTACGAGGACGAATTCATCAACAAGTTTGGTTCGATGTCCCGTGCGACGATTAAAGGGGTACTCGTCATTGCAATTATCAAAGGAGTGCTCGGTGGTCTCACCTTCTGGATATTCGGCATCACCGGGCCGATACTGTGGGGTGTAGTCATGGTAATCCTTTCAATAATACCTCTTGTCGGTGTGTGGCTGGTGATGATTCCCGCCGGCATAGTCATGATGGTCATGGGTGACGTCTGGCAGGGTATTACGATTATTTTGATCGGGGTTGTGTTCATAGGAAACATTGATAATGTGCTCAATCCCATTCTTGTCGGGCGCGATACCGGTATGCATGAACTGCTCATATTTCTTTCAACCATAGGCGGGTTGAGCGTGTTCGGCATCATGGGTTTCCTTGTCGGTCCCATGATCGCGTCGATGCTGGTGACGCTACTGCATGTGTACAGTATAGAGTTTAAGGAACAGCTCGAAGGTGGGAAAGATGACCGGTGATTGACTATTTTCTGTTTATATATCTCATAGAGTATACTGTCCGATGTTTAAAATATTTTCCGCCTGGTTGGTACACGCTTATACCGCTCTCGGACTTGTTGCCGCCGCAGTGAGCGCTGTTCTAATAATTCTCGGTGGTGAGGATAATTTACGCCTTGCAATTATAATTATGTTTCTTGCGATGGTGATCGATGCAAGCGACGGATACTTTGCACGTCTTGCGCGTGTCAAAGAAGTTCTCCCATTTTTCGACGGACGCCGCCTCGACGATACGATCGATTTTAACACATACACTACTATCCCGTTGCTGTTTATCTGGCAAAGCGAGCTTCTGCCGGGCGACCTTGCGTGGTTATTAATGCTTCCGCTTCTTGCCAGCGCATACGGCTTTGCACAAACAAATGCAAAAACAGATGACGGTTATTTCTTAGGATTTCCTTCATACTGGAATGTGGTGGCGTTTTACCTGTTTTTCTTACAGCCGGAGTTGTGGTTTTCGGTTACTATAATAGTGATTTTATCTGTACTCACTTTTATTCCCGCCAAATACCTCCATCCCTCAATTCCGGGATCCTTGTCTACATTATCCATCATTCTCGGTACCGTCTGGGCGCTCATTATTCTTGCAATTATCACAGGGGCTGCCAAACAACATCCCTGGACGGTGATTTCCCTTTCATATCCTCTCTATTATCTGATAACATCATGGGTTATCACTGTAAGAAGCTGGAATCGGGCGAAAATTAGCAAATCCTAAAATTCAACCCATATTATTGATTAATATGGATTAATTCTGTAAATTCTTGTGCTTTGAGGTGAGGAATAACATCATCCAAATTAATATATAATTTAATATATCAGTACATATAAAGCTTTTCTGTACTTGATTTGAGGATTACATTGGAATGCCCTGTGCAAAATACTCTCCCGGTTGTGCATTCCGGGTTGATAGTATACAATTGTCAAAAGATCATGACTGTACATTCCGGATCCGTGTTTTTCTCCGGTAATCCAGGGGAAGAGAAATAACGACACAATCCTTTTTATAACGAATGAAAATGTAACATACGATATTCATTGTTTGCCTGACAATATCACAGGCCAAGCAGGAATAAAGTTATTCACTTATCATCGACCTCTATAATGATCGGACAAACGATATCACATTATAAAGTTCTGGAGAAGTTAGGTGAAGGAGGTATGGGAGTCGTCTACAAAGCCCACGACACCAAACTCGACCGCACCATTGCGTTGAAGTTCCTACCTTCGCATCTCACAGCATCGGATGAGGACAAACAACGCTTCATCCGCGAGGCCAAAGCCGCCGCGGCCCTCAACCACCCGAACATCTGCACGATCTATTCGGTAGAGGAGCATGGGGACCAACAATTCATCTCGATGGAGTATATCGATGGGGTAACCCTGCGCGAGAAGTCAGAGATCAGAGATCTGAGGTCAGAAGCATCTCAACCTGGAACCTGGAACCTGAAATCTGGAACCGCGATCGACTACGCCCTCCAGATCGCCGAAGCTCTCGCCGAAGCGCACGAGAAAGGCATCGTCCACCGTGATATTAAACCCGAGAACATTATGGTTGATTCGAAGAACCGGATAAAGGTAATGGATTTCGGTCTGGCAAAGTTGAAGGGTTCTATGAATATCACCAAAGCGGGAAGTACCGTGGGCACAGTCGCGTACATGTCGCCGGAACAGATTCAGGGTGAAGATGTCGATCACCGTTCGGATATATTTTCGTTCGGGGTTGTATTGTACGAAATGCTTACGGGAAAGACGCCTTTCCGCGGTGAGCACGAAGCTGCAATGGTCTATTCAATCGTGAACGAAGAACATACACCGGCGGAAACATACCGGCCTGATTTACCTTCGGAACTGATTCATCTCCTCAACACTGCACTGGAGAAAGAACCCGAAGACAGGTATCATACCGTTTCTGAAATAATCCGTGAATTGAGACGGGTGAAAAAGCATTCCACCTCGAAGCGAAAGAGTTATGTACATACACCTTCTTTTACACAGGAAGAATTTATACGTAAATCCTCGCATGAACACGTAATAACCGGATCGCAGTCGCGTGGTAAGCTATTTTCTGCAAAAAAAGGCATACTCGTTGTCGGTGTACTATTCATGATATTCGCCGGGATTTACGCTCTCTATACCGTTTACGCATCCCGAACTCCATCGGCTTCTCTCTATGGAACCTATACTCAAATAACGAGGGATCCGCTGCTTGCCTTCGACCCCGCGCTCTCACCGGACGGCCGGTTTATTGCTTATGTAAAATTTGACGGGGAGTACAGCCACATTTTTACTCAACGGATCGAAGGCGGAACGCCCATAAATCTGACCGGGAATTCGCAATCAAGTAATTACGGACCTGCGTTCTCTCCCGACGGTGAGCTGATAGCTTTTCGTTCATCAAGAGACGGAGGAGGCATATTCATTATGGGAGCGACGGGTGAATCGGTTCGACGGGTTACCGATTTCGGATATCATCCTTCCTGGTCGCCCGATGGAAACGAACTTGTTTTTTGTACGGAATTTGTTCTCAATCCGAATTCGAGAGCAGGCATCAGTGAACTCTGGATCGTGAACGTGAATACGGGAGAACTGCGAAAAATTTACGACGGTGATGCGGTTCATCCGAAGTGGTCGCCGAACGGAAGATGGATTGCATACTGGGCGATACTCTCCGGAGAGGGTCAGCGCGATTTATACGCTATCCCTGCTTCGGGCGG
>PWJF01000480.1 GCA_003560935.1 Ignavibacteriales bacterium | reverse complement strand
ATTTCTCACTCAGTTGAATTATGTTATCCGGATCGAGGTCGCCCACAAAGACAAATGTTAGATTGTTCGCACCGTAATACATATCGTAGAACTCGTTTGCCTGCTCGCGGGTGATGTTTTCTACATCCGAGGGCCATCCGATAACCGGCCAGGAATAGGGATGCGATGTATAAAACATTGATTCGAACGTTTCGTCATATTTACCGGTCGGGGTAGATTCTGTTCGGAGGCGTCGTTCCTCACGCACAACATCCCGCTCGGCATAAAATTCTCTAAACACCGGATTGTACAACCTGTCGGATTCGAGCCAGAAGAAAAGCTCGATACGGTTCGACGGCACGGTGATAATATAGAACGTCAGATCGTACGAAGTAAATGCATTTAATCCCGTCGCTCCCGCATTCGAGTAAATTCTGCTCAGCTCATCCTTTATAATAATATCGCGCTGCGCCTCGATAAGGTCATTAATCTGCTTTTCCAACTCCCGGTACCGTTCTGTCCATGCATCGGGACTGCGAATATCATCCACAAGACCTCGCCGCTGCATTTCCCTCATCTTTGCCTCTTCAGCCCTCATCAATACCCGCAGCGAATCTTTTTTTGCCATTATTTCCCCATCGATTTTGTAGTCTTTCGTACCAATAGTGGTTGTCCCTTTAAACATCATATGTTCAAAAAGATGCGCTATACCGGTAATACCCGGCCTCTCATTTACCGATCCGACATGTGCAACCCATCCCGCTGCGACGCTCGGGTCACCGGGACGCTGCACCATGAGGATCTGTAAACCGTTATCAAGCTCGTGCTCAATAACATCGACCTGCTGCGCACTCATCGGGAGTACAATGAGCAGCAGGAAGTGGATTACCATACAAATATAAACAGGTGTACGCATACTATATCTCACTTATTAGTTGATGAATAATGCTGATCGAGTAGTTTAAGTTCTTGTTGCAGGATTTGTAAATCGCGGGCAAGCATTCCGACAGACTCGGGATCACCACCCTGACGTTCTACTTCGCGGATATTCTTCCGCACGGATTCAATGCGCTCCCTGATATTCCACTTTTTAAGTGTACGAACTGCATCGATCGATAGTTGCATATTGACGGAGAACTCTTCAAATCCGCGTAAGATTTCCCACCGTTCGCTTACTTCATACCGCTCGGAAATCAGTTGCGTTACAATAGATGAATATTCCGAAAAATTATCATCGTTGATGAGCACATCAGCATTGACAGATCCCGTTTTCCTATAATGATCGAGCAGTAACTCAAACAAACTTCGCGCAACCGGATGCTGCAGCTCATCCGATGTCACCTGTGAAAAAATGAACTCCAATACATCACGATCCGACTCAAGCAGAAGTTTGAGAATATCGCGCTCGGCAGATGAAAATGATTCGGCCGGATTCTGCGAACTATCCTTTTGATCACCCGGTACAACCGTACCCGCATCCGTTACTCTCTCCTCCCTGTCGGTAATCTGTGGTCTGCTCCCTACTTGTCGGGACTTTCTGGTTACAGAATCGAGTTCACGGTGGAGCGTGGAGTCGTACAAATCATACCGTTCTGCAATCGCTTTAATATAGAAATTTCGTTTTAATTCGTCGGGTATCTTTGCAAGCGTTTCGATAATCGAACGCACTGCACGTGCCTGTCCTTCGGGTGTGGAAAATAATCCTTGCTTCTGTAATTCCGATGCTTTGAAATCTATAAATGAAATACTTTCATCGACAAGATCAAGAAATGCTTCTTTCCCCTTGTTGCGTACAAATGAATCCGGGTCATCACCGTCGGGAAGTTGGGCAATTTTTACATCGAGTCCTTTTTCCAATATCAACTCAACACCGCGGAGGGCAGCGGCGGAGCCGGCTGAATCTGCATCGTATACAATGACAACAGCAGATGCGTATCTGCCAAGCAGACGGATTTGATCTTCAGTGAGCGCCGTGCCGCTGGTTGCAACAACGTTATGGATTCCTGCCTGGTACATGGAGATAAGATCGGTATAGCCTTCAACCAGAATAGCATATTCTTGTTTCCGGATAGCATCGCGGGTCATCGATAAACCGTACAGCAGTTTACCTTTTTGATAGATAGGTGTTTCAGGTGTGTTTATATATTTTGCGAGCGTATCATCTTCATAGAGCTGTCTGCCGGCAAAAGCGACGATACGTCCTGTGGTAGACAATATCGGAAATATTACACGTCCGCGAAACCGGTCATAAGAACTGCCATCGTCACGCTTCCCCGCAAGTCCGGCTTTTTCGAGATATTCTATATCCAGACCGTTAGCGGCGGCGTGATTGATCAACGCCTGCCATCCTCTAGGAGCGTATCCCAATCCGAACTTTCTGATCGTTTCATCGGTGAAGCCGCGTGACCGGAAATACTCTAAGGCATATTCACCCTCGGGAGTTTGAGTAAGCGACTCAAAATAAAACCGGGCGGCGATCATGTTCGCGCGGAATAGTTGTTCGTTTTGTGTGTCTGCCGTTTGAGCCATTTCGGTGACAGGGAGCTCGATTCCCGCTCGATTTGCAAGCGTTCTGACCGCTTCGATAAATGAAACCTTTTCGGTCTTCATCACAAACGAAAAAACGTTGCCGCCTTCATGACAACCGAAACAATAGAACATTTGTTTTTCGGGCGTAACATGAAACGAAGGAGTTTTTTCCTTGTGGAAAGGGCACAATCCGACATAACTCTTGCCGCGTCTTTTCAGGCGTACATATGCCGAAATTACATCGACTATATCGGTAGCAGTGCGCACTTCCTCTATTTTTTCTTCGGGTATTTTCATTTTCCGGTTTTTTAATTTACTGAAATGACGCGGTGAAAGCAACCCATTTTTGGCTTGTAAATATTACAGAAACTGAAAGGTAATAATAACTGCATGAAGTAATTACATATTTATCGTACTATTTTATCCGAATAATATGGGCATATACGGCCATATTACGTAAAAATATTTTTACTGTTCTTGGCACCATTTTTGAAACCTAAAAACAATATTATGGAGTAATAGCCGAACAAATCATCGTTATTAGTTAATGGTTAATAGTGTTTATAATTATCTCTGTTGGACGATTAACGATTAACTAATAACGATTAACTCATATTATCGGTGTTTATCATCAGTTATACACCGATATGTGCGCCGGGACATAGTTTTCCGCCCGGGTAATTTGTAAAATAATGTCAGGTTGTTTGATCAACCACAACTGAAGGAAAACAACACCCATGAAGTTTCAAACATTCGTGCTATTCTTCATTGTTGTGTTTTCATGTGCGGCAAACGCACAAAACTATTACGTCAAGAACGAAATCAATCCCCGCGACGGTTCATCCGCGGTATACATGGTAAACAATTATGTAACACCGCAATTGCAGTTATCGGCTGCGGTAATACAAACGAGGTCGGGCAACCGGGTGCACATTCTTGCATGTCATTATTCGGGCTATGACAGATTCGGTGCCCATACCTTGCATCTCTTTATTGACGACGAAAAAATCACGCTCGACCGGATTATAAACCGGCAGAGAAAAAATAATAATGACATTGTTGGTTTTGAAATTACCGGCGACCTCCTCAGAAAGCTTGGTCATGCACGAACTGTAAGAATGCATTTGCGGGGGAACTGGTCGATTGAACAAGATATCGACCCGCTTCATATCAGGCGTTTTGGGGAATTTTATAATCAACACATGAGGTAGCATACAGCGGCGTATAGTCGTAGCGGTTGCGGCTCTCGGGGGAGGCCGCAGCAAGTGCGGATACGCCGCTGACGGTGTGGAAAGCCCGTTGTGAGTTTGATCGCGACGGGCTTTTTTAATCAACAAAACTTTGCCCCTCCATTTGTACAATCCGTTCATCATCAATGATAAATAAACGGGTCACCGTGGGTGCTATGTCGAGGTTGGAAGCTTCTCCGATAACGGAACCCGGCTCTACTCTGCCCGGTGCATGGATATATAATGGGATATATACATCGGTGTCATCGTCGCTTCCGTGCTGACCCGAGTTGGCAAAGTTTAACGCGTACGACGGATCGGTGATGATATAAAAATCACCGTGACGCCCGGGATAGGCAACGCGCAGTTCATCGAACGTACCCGCTCTGCCGGGTACGTCGTGATTGGTGTAAATGCGTTTGATCCACGGTAAATCTCGTATACGGTCGTACGCATCCCGGTATCGTCCGCTGTCGCGCAGATATAGCTCTGCAGCTCTTCCTCCCCGTTCGTATAACATATGCTCGATGTTGCGCCGCGCAAGTTCGGGTATGCGGTTGGGGTTATTGTCGGCGGGCAATACAACCCGATTTTCGTTAGTCTGGGTGAAGCCATGATCGGAGCCGATAATATAATACCATTCACGACCGGGATATTGATTTTTCAGCATACCGGCAATACGCGAGACATGGCGGTCGGTTGCCTCGAGGGCTTCCATATACGCCTCGTTTTCCGGTCCGTACACATGTCCGATGTAATCCGTCGCACCGAGATTGATAAGAATGAAATCCAGACGCTCGTTTTCAATAACAGATAGAAGCGTATCGATAAGTATGTCGTTCATCTGTATCTTGCGGCGCAAACCTTCCTCCTCCGATCCGTCGACTGCCCGATCATACCGGTAGCGCCAGATCTCATCGGGATAGATATTCGAACCGCCTTTCTGTACCGAAGCACCGCGTGCGCCGACCAGTTCGTATCCTTTCATCGCAAACATTGCCGTCCGCCTGCCATGGTCTTCGAGTATCTCGAATATAGTCGGAACGGGGACGTGATCCTGCGCTTCGCCGTAGGTCGGTCTGTCGGTACGCTGCTCGTTGTATTCCTTATCTCTGTAGTTACCTCCGATAACAGCGTGACGGTCTGCGTGCATACCGGTTGCTATCGTGACAAAATTTGTCCGCGTGATCGTCGGCATCACCGCACGGGCGCGGGGCGTAAACGCACCCCCGGCTTGGAATTCATCAAGGAACGGCGTGTGGGCTTGTTCCAGTTTGTCAGGACGTAAACCGTCGATAATAATAACCGCTACACCCGGATCGTCTGCCGGCGATACCTCACATCCTGTGAATAAGAGGATGAGGAATGCAATAAATAAAGAAAGATGAGTTTTCATTGATATCTCCGTTTACTATGCTTTAGAAAATTATTTTGGGTGCTCTATAAAAAGGTTCTAATTTTTCATTAGAACCTTTTTATTCCGATCTTATCTCCGGTAATCTATTAGCTGAACTATCTTTCGATCAATATCCTGTTGCAGCAGATCCAGCACTTCGGCTTTTGCAGAGAAGAACAATATCTGCCACCCGCGTTCAGCGATGTGACGAAGCATCTTCATCTGTTCACCGAGTCGTTGTATATCCGATTTGATAAACGGATCGTCAAGTATAAAGAATCCCGTATCGCCTTTCAGCAGCTCTTCACCGAGCGCAACCCTGATCGCAAAGTACAACTGATCGTACG
>PWJF01000316.1 GCA_003560935.1 Ignavibacteriales bacterium | reverse complement strand
TGCGCGAGCCGCAGCTCTCGCCGTCGCTAATAATCCGGGAGGAACTTCATTCAATCCGCTTGTTGTATACGGCGGCGTCGGACTCGGAAAAACACATCTCGTCCAGGCGCTGGGCAATCAAGCGCTTGAGTTGCACCAGCAAATACGTGTTTGCTATGTGAGCAGTGAGAAATTCACCATTGACTTTGTCGATGCTATTCAAAGCGATCGGGTCAGCGATTTCAGCGCTTACTATCGAAGCATGGACCTCCTTATTGTAGACGATATACAATTCTTCAGCGGAAAAGAAAAAACACAGGATAATTTCTTCCACACGTTCAACACGCTCCATCAGATGGGCAAACAGATTGTTCTGTCCATAGATCGTCCGCCGAAGGAGCTCCGCGGCCTGGATGAGCGTCTAATTTCACGTTTTCAATGGGGATTAACGGCAGATATTCAAGCACCGGACCTTGAAACAAGAATTGCTATTCTACGAAAGAAAAGCGTTGACGACGGTATAGATATACCACAAGATGTTATCGACTTTATCGCCGTTAACGTGACATCAAACATTCGTGAGCTTGAGGGATGTTTGATTAGTCTTCTTGCAAAAGCTTCTCTCGAAAGCAAAGAAATAAATGTAGATCTCGCTCGTGAAGTGTTGCAGGTTGTTGTCAGTGACATCAAATCACCGATAGGTATAGAGGATATTCAACGTATTGTCTGTGACTACTTTAATGTACCCGATGATCTTATCCGGGCAAAGACAAGAAAACAAGAGGTAGTTAACGCACGCCAAATCGCCATGTATCTTGTAAAGGAGTTGACCAATTCATCTCTTAAAACAATAGGTTTACATTTCGGCGGTCGTGATCACAGCACAGTCATTCATTCATGCCAGACCGTTGAGGAACAGATGAAGATTAATCAACGCTTCAGGGATACCATTGCTCAGGTTAAAAGAAAGATCGAAATCTCTTCCGGTAGATAATAACATTTAAATTTTTTAATTTTTGAAGATAATAATCGTTCTATCTTGTTAAAACACATCAGTATGTCCATACTAAGAATGTTTATAATATGTTTATGTAATCGTTAATAAGATGTTTGTTTTATGTGAAAAATTTTAATTCACAACGAAATTTTATATAAGTAAAAATATTATTAACACTTTTATGTCATAATAAACTTTTCAATAACATTTTATCAACAAAAAATATAATACTTTTCATTCACTATCAATCATAATACAATATTATTTAAATTATTAACATATCAACACCTTATATAATAAGAAGTTTTTTAATTAGATATATATTAATAATTATATATAAGTCGGGTTGATAAAAATTATTTATATTTTCGTAATTATATATACAATATTCAGAAATTATATTACTATAGGATCGAGCGAAAATAAGGGTATAAATATTAATACCTATGTGTTTGAAATTATTAGAGTTATGATATATATTTAGTGTTGTTAATTTGCTCGAAAATTAGTATATTTAAAGATTGCAAGATTCATAAAAACGGAAACTAATAACATTAAATTTTCCGGAGGCATAGCATATAATGAAATTTACAGTCGTAAGCGGTGATTTGCTTAAAGCATTAAGCAAAATTATAGGTGTTGTTCCGGCTAAATCATCGATGCCAATTCTTGAAAATATACTCTTTGAACTTATAGGTAAAGAGTTAAAACTTTCTGCAACGGATCTCGAGTTGTATTCATCGGTATCGATTGAAGTGAGTGGTTCGGAGGATGGATCTATAACGGTACCTGCAAAACGCCTTATGGATACTGTACGGGCATTACCGGACACATCTCTTGTATTTCACGCGGATATAGAATCAAATAAAATTATGATGATAACAGAAACCGGTGAATATAACATAACCGGTGTTGCAAGCGAAGAGTTTCCTAAGTACCCCGAGATATCAGAGAGTAAAAAATTGGCACTGGATGGGAGTATATTAAGAGATGCTATTCAAAAAACAATGTTCGCCGTTAGTAAGGATGAGCTTCGTCCATCGCTTATGGGGGTGCTATTCAGGTTCCGTGAGGACTCATTAACTGCGGTTTCAACAGACGGTCATCGGCTTGTAAAGTTCGAACGTTCTTCATTTACCTCTCCGTTAAATACCGATGTTATTATTCCGGCAAAAGCACTTGCTGCGCTGTTAAAATTGACAGAATCGGGTGAGATACAAATATCAATGAGCGAATCGTATATACGTTTCACCTCCGGATCGTCGGTGCTTGCATCGCGTGTAATCGACGAAACATATCCTAACTTTGAAAGTGTCATACCGAAAGAAAACAATTACGAAATGGTGATTTCACGAGAGCAGTTGCTGCATGCATTGCGACGGGTTTCTCTATATGCAAATACAACAACGCATCAAATACGTTTCGCAGTCAGGGAGAACAATCTTACGGTATCTGCAGAAGATGTTGATCAGGGAAGTCAGGCAAAAGAAAATATTGCGTGTTCCTATACAAACGAAGGACTCGATATAGGATTCAATGCGAATTATATTAATGATGTTCTTACGCATATTGACAATGATAATATCCGCTTTCGATTCGGCGGCCCGACAAAAGCGGGTATTATCGAACCCGAAGAGCAACCGGAAGATAACGCAATTTTAATGCTTACGATGCCCTTGCGATTAAATAATTAATACACACATGAAGTTAGAGAAGTTGAATCTGCTCAGTTTTAGAAATCACGGCAGCTCCGATATTATTTGTTCGCCGACGGTAAATCTTTTCGTCGGGAAAAACGGTCAGGGAAAAACCAACATACTTGAAGCGATTGCATATCTTTCTATAGGGAAAAGTTTTTTTTCATCCCCCGATAATAATCTCGTACGGCGTGGAGACGCAGGGTTTGTCATTCATGGTTTATTCAAATCAGACCGAGGTGTAGGATACAGTGTAGGAATACAATACACAGAAGACTCGCGAAAAAAAGAGGTTCGGATCAATAAGAAGGAGGAAGAAAGGATATCTGCTCTTGTCGGTAAATTTCCTGTTGTTATTCTCTGTCCCGAACAACACAGTATAACAAACGGTGGTCCGGTTGAGAGGAGGCGGTTCATGGATCTCGTTCTTTCGCAGTCGCATTCAAGCTATTTTGAAATGCTGACGGAGTACCGCCGTATATTGCGTCAACGCAACACAATACTGAATGAATCGCGGGGAAGAGGTCAGAGGGTCAGAGATTTACTCGCACCGTGGGATGAACCGTTTCTGGATTATGCTGTCGGGATAACGTCCTTTCGAAAAAATTTTATTTCAGAGCTGGATGTTTATTTACGTGACAATTATAGTAAAATTGTTGAAGGGAATGAAATACCTGCGCTGAAATATGATGCGGCAATACCTGTTGATGGTGAATTAGGTAAAGATCAACAGCGTGAACGGGCGTACGAGGTATTTCGTAACTCGTTTGAGAATGAAGTTAGATACGGAACGACCGTGTTTGGTCCGCACCGTGATGAGTTGGTGTTATTGATTAACGATATGGAGGTTCGAAAATACGCTTCGCAGGGTCAGCAAAAATCGTTTCTCGTGGCACTGAAAATATCAGAGTCTCAGTATCTGCTTTCAAAACGGAACGAACAACCGCTGATTTTGCTCGACGATCTTTTTGGCGAACTCGATCGTGAACGGTCGCGACAGGTTCTTGATCTAACAACAGGGATGGGACAAACATTTGTCACATCGGCAGATGAAGCGATCGGTGAAACACACTATACATCATTGAATGGACACATTCAGTTCATTGTCAGCGAGGGAAGCGTTGCACATGTATAAAACGAAACCACAAACAGTCGGTTCGGTAATAGAACGCTTGTTTACGGATCTCGGTCTGCGCGAACGGTATAAGCGTTCGGAAATTATCGGTGCGTGGCAGGATATTGTCGGCGAGCAGATAGCTAGGGTCGCAACGGCGGAGCGAATTGTGGGAAAACGATTGTTTGTTCATGTCACCGATAGTGCGTGGCGGCATGAATTACACTTACGCAGAAATGAGATTATTCACAAAATCAACAGGTATATTGGTACGAAAGCAATTGAGGACATAAAGTTTCATTAACATTCGATGGAGTAGAAGCAGACGATATGGCAAAGAAAAAATCAAAAAAAGCCGCAGGAAAAGCGAAAGAACCGCGGAAGAAAGAGAAGTTAATTAAGCCGGCAACTCAAAAGGAGTTGCAAAAAGGTAGTATTGCGGGAGGCGATTACAGTGCACAGAATATTCATGTATTGAAGGGACTTGAAGCAGTCAGAAAAAGACCTGCAATGTACATAGGCGACGTTAGCTCCCGTGGATTGCATCACCTTGTGTATGAAGTCGTGGATAACAGTATCGATGAAGCGATGGGAGGTTACTGTACCAGGATCGATGTAGCGATCAATAAAGACGGTTCCGTTATAGTTGAAGACAACGGTAGAGGTATCCCGACGGAGATCCATCAATCCGAAGGCAGGTCTGCACTTGAGGTTGTTATGACCGTGCTTCATGCTGGCGGAAAGTTCGATAAGAGTTCATATAAAGTATCCGGTGGGTTGCACGGCGTTGGAGTTTCTGTGGTGAATGCTCTATCCAAGTGGCTTGAGGTAGAATCGTATCGCGATGGACATGTATATTACCAGAAATATAATCGTGGTGAACCGGAAGAACCTGTAAAGGTTATCGGTAAGACGAATAAACGCGGGACAAAAGTTCGATTTCTTCCCGATGATAAAATCTTCAAAAAAACAAGTTTTAAATTTGATACATTAGCCGAGCGTCTTCGTGAGCTTGCGTTCCTGAACAAGGATATTCAAATAACGTTGAGAGATGAAAACGAAAAGCAGGAGGAGACATTTCATTATGAGGGTGGCATCATCGAGTTTGTTAAGTACATCGACGACAAACGTAAATCGTTGATCAAAAAGCCGATTTACATTACGGGCGAAATGGATAATACTCCGGTCGAAGTTGCTTTACAGTATAACGATGCATATAGTGATAATATATTCACCTATGTGAACAATATTAATACGCACGAAGGGGGAACGCATCTGGTCGGTTTTAAGGCAGCGTTGACGCGAACGTTGAACAATTATGCATACAAAGCAAACCTGGTGAAGAATAAAAAGATATCTTTGCAGGGTGATGATTTTCGTGAAGGTCTCACCGCAGTACTCAGCGTAAAAGTTGCAGAACCGCAGTTCGAAGGACAGACCAAAACAAAACTCGGCAACAGCGAAACGAAAAGCATTGCTGAAACGATTGTCGGTGAGAATCTTCGACTCTGGCTGGAAGACAATCCGAATGAAGCTAAGAAGATCATCGAAAAATGTATGCGTGCAGCCGAGGCGCGTGAAGCCGCGCGTCAGGCGCGTGATCTTACACGCCGAAAGAATGCTCTTGAAATATCGAACCTTCCGGGTAAGCTTGCCGACTGCTCGATTAACGACCCCGAACACGCCGAGATATATCTTGTCGAGGGTGATTCTGCGGGCGGCAGTGCAAAGCAGGGACGGGAT
>PWJF01000505.1 GCA_003560935.1 Ignavibacteriales bacterium | reverse complement strand
TTACAGCATGAGATACGGTACAATACCTATTGTACGTGCGACTGGCGGATTGGACGATACGGTCGAAGATGTTGATTCAAAAAACGGAAAAGGAACCGGATTTAAATTCGGACCGTATGATAGCAAAGCATTGTTACAGGCAATTGAACGTGCATTAAAGATGTATCAGGATGATAAAACCTGGAGTAAGACAGTAAAGAACGCTATGGAACAGGACTTTTCCTGGGAACGTTCTGCAAAACAGTACATTGCATTGTATAAAAAGATCTTAAAAAAGTGATGCAGGGTTTTAATTATTGTTTATTTCTTGATAGGGACGGTACAATTAACTTCGAAAAACACTTTATTAAGGATCCGGACGAATTACAACTTATACCCGGTGCGGCACAGGCTATACGCGAAGCACGAGAGCTTGGTTTTAAGATAATCGTCGTTTCAAACCAATCCGGTGTAGCACGAGGTATTATGACCGAAGAGGATGTGAAGAGAGTCAATAATCGGCTTGTTGAATTGCTAAGTGAGGAAGGCGCCGTGGTTGACGCCGTGTATTACTGTCCGCACGATGCTTCGGAAGGAAACGGATGCTCCTGTCGTAAACCGAATGCCGGTATGTTTGAAAAAGCTAAACAAGAGTACGATATAGATTTTAATCGATCCATCATGGTCGGTGATCGACTAACCGACATCGAATCGGGAAACCGGATCGGCGCCGCTACTGTTTTAGTATTAACGGGTTACGGTGCACGTCTGCAAGAAAGCTGGACTGAAAAACCGGGCAGTATTGATATTGTGGCGCCGACTTTATATGAAAGTATGCCTTTTATGCGGGCAAAGGTCGACGAGTGGAAAACAAACAAGAAAGGAAGCGAGAAAGCCACGTGAGAACTGTTCTATTGGTCATTTGTAGTAGTTTAATACTCATTTTTGTCAGTACGGGATGTGATGAGCAGCCGGTATCGGTCGGTGAGGGAATATTACCAACTGAAGATTTTATACGCATCGATACGCTTATTGTTCGTGCATATGAATCATTTTCATTCGAGCATCCCTTGGTTACAAGTGGAAGCCACAATATATTTGCAGGCATGACTGACGAGCTCCGGGTCGAAAGTATTTTTCGTTTTGCAGGGCGTTTATCCACCCGCGGTATAACACCAGAATTGATAGATACCGTCGAAATCTTCGAAGCTACATTATTTTTAAAACCGTCATACTATTTCGGCGACACGACCGAAACCGTTTCGGTATATCTTCACGAAGTTTTGAGTGGATGGTCGACTTCGGGTTTTAACCGTGATATATATGAAAGTATAAAACGTTCCTCTGAACCGGTTTCTTTCGGTTCAATTATGCTCGGTGATACAAACGCAATAGCCCTCCCCCTCCCTGAGGAACTACTGCACGGTTGGGCGACAAAAGATACCCTATCGATTATTCCTCAGGGTTTCGTTATTAGAAGCGATGCTTCATCCAACGGCATCATTGGTTTCAATGGGACTACAGGTGATGATCGACCGGAGTTACAAATTATTTTTGGAACTCAGGAAGATCAGGATACAGTCGTTATCTCGGAGAACTTCCGTGCGTTTGCCGCTTTTTTAAAGAAGGACCTTGATCTTCAGAATAATATTATTCTGCAGGCTGGTGTATCAACCCATGCGGTAGTGCGGTTCGACCTTCACGAGTTGCCTAAAGGAGCAATAATTCACAATGCAGAGCTGGAATTAACCAGAAATCAAGAATTAACTCCTCCTCACCAGTCGGTGAGCGATTCGTTGTTTGTGTATCGCCTTGTTGATTCAAACAAATTATCTATGCTTCAGGCCCGGCATCAGACATTTACCCAAACAGTCGTTGATACTGTGACCAATATCATAAGATATAGATCACGTGTTAGCAATATTGTACAGGAATGGGTCACCCAAGAAGAAGATAAAGGGTTTATTCTCCGCGATAATCATGAAACACTTGGTTTTCACCGAACGTCTTTTTATACAGAAGCAGCGGAAGATCCAGACAAAAGACCGCGGTTAAAAATAATATTTTCACCTATGTAAACAAGAGGGACAGGAACCAATGCATCTACGTAGATTTTTAATAATAATTGTAATACTATTTTTTACGAGCGAATTTGCATTCGCGACGGGCGGATCTGCATATTCACGATTCGGTATTGGTGAACGGCAGTACCTCGCAAGTGTTCGATCGATTGGTATGGGTGGCGCATCAATTGCATTGCGCGGTGCGAACCATTTTAATGTTACTAATCCGGCAAGCTGGAGTGATATGTTCGTCGTTCAATTTTCAGGATCATTCTATTATGAAAATATTACATCCAATGATGGTATTTCGACCGATGGCATTGCGACGGGGAGTATTAACGGCGCCATGATCGGGCTGCCGGTAATGCCTTCACGGGGTATGACTTTAGCGTTCGGTTTTGCGCCGATGACTCGGGTCGGGTATAACATAGAAACCCTGCAGGAAATCGAAGGCGGATTCCAATCGACAAAACATATCGGATCCGGCGGCATTACAAATATAATTGCCGGAACGTCGTATCGTTTCAATCGTGATTTTTCGATAGGCGCTATGGCGTTATACCGTATGGGAATTCTGAATTATGAGTGGAGCAACCAATATTCGATATCGGGCTACGGATCGGCATTTACGTTACGGGAGCTCGATATCGATGGTATTGCAGGACAATTTGGCCTGATGTACAGCGGCTTGTTACCGCAACGCCGCGAAGGTGAACCCGGGCCATTATCTATCGGTGTTGTGTTCACTACACCTTCGGTACTGGATGTCAAAGAAGATTATACCCTCACCTACGGGACAGGTCTCGATACAACAACAACCAGAACGGGCACAATTGAATTACCTTACACCCTCGGTATCGGCGTCGGCTACAGAATTGATCGAAGCAATTTGATCGCGGTGGACGTACGATACGAACCATGGGAGGATTTTCGAAAATTCGGTAATCCGGACAATCAAATGCGTAATTCTCTCCGGTTAGGGGTCGGCTGGGAACGGCAGGGTAATTACGAAGAAACGGGTATTAGTTTCTGGGAACGATCTACCTTCAGAGTTGGGTTTTTATATAATGCTTCGTATTTTAATATACGGGATAATCCGATAAATGAAACGTTCTTTACTTTTGGAATGGGATTTCCGCTAAGCGGAAGTGCGATTTTAGATGTCGGAGCGCAAATAGGAGTACGGGGTACAACGGACAATAACCTCCAGCGCGATACGATGTTCAGATTATACTTCTCGCTGAATATGTTCGAACGATGGTTTGTACCGCCCAGGATTGAGTAAACGTAATTATACATTTTAACAATTATTGCTAAATATTATGAGGTAGTAAGGTGAAAAATTTAATCGGTTGCATATTCATTCTTCTGGTTGCAGTGGGAACGCCACTGAACGCAACCGTATCGGCTTCTATTCAAGCAGACACGGTGCAACAAGTCGATATGCAGGAAGTACTTGTGAACTGGAGTCTGTTTTTCGAAGATTACAGAAACGGGTACTATGAACGCGCAATACCGTACGGGTGGAAAGTAATGGAGCTTCATCCGACACGATTTAGAGCACTGTACGGCAACCTTGCTGAATGTTACCGGCAATTGTATCTCAAGACCGACGATACAGAAAAACAGAAAGCATACGTCGATACGATCATTACTATATTTGAGAAAGGAATTGAACATTTGCCTGATCGTGCAAATACGTACTATTTGCAAAAGGCACACTTTTATGATAACTACTATTCTCCGCCAAGGATATCGGATGCAATAAATGCGTATGAAAAAGCCGTGGATATTGATTTTGAAACAATCGACTTTCAGTATATCGACCGGCTTGGTAATTTATATATGGATAATCGCGGACCGGACAACGATTACGAAAACCTGGCTGTTGAGTTGTACCAACGGTATTTAACTGAACGCGATCCCGATAGTACAACAGCACTCGACCGCTTGCGCAGACTGGTACGCGATCCCAAGGAATTGATACGGCTTGCAGAAGAAAAATTCCGAACCGATCCGGATAATCCGGCAAATATATGGAGTCTTGTACAGGCATATAATGCGGCCCAAGAGTATCAAAAAGCGATACCATATGTTGAGAAGTTAACCGAGCTTAGTCCGCAATCTGAAACGTACTGGACGGAGTATGCACGATTATTTGAACGCACCAACCAACCGCGTGAGGCCATTCGTGCGTACAGCCAGTTGTTGCGTATCAAGCCGGACGATCGGGAGATACCGTTGAAAATTGCGCAAGCGTACCGTCAACTCGGAAACTACCAGCAGGCACGTAATTATGCACGACAGGCACAGCGGATGGCACCCAATTGGGGTGAACCCCTGATCGAAATCGCGACAATTTATGAAGAAGTTATCGAGAAGTGTGTCGTGAATACAAAGGGCGGTTGGGCAAATATGAAACTCGAAGACCGTGTCGTCTATAAACTTGCCCAAGAATATTATGAGCGTGCAGCCCAGATCGATCAACGGGTTGCGACCCGGGCGCGGGAACGAGCGCAATTTTTAAACAATCTAATTCCACAGGACGAAGATTATTTCTTCAATCGCGAATTGATCGTTAATGGTAAGATAAAAGTCTTCGGTGGTTGTTACGAGTGGATTGGCGAAGAAATAACAGTACCTGCATCATTTCGGTAAATTATAGATGGTAGCAATTGCAAGCGATCACGCGGGTTTTCACTTTAAAGAGAATGTAAAAATGCTTCTGGAAGAGCGCGGGATCGAATACAAAGATTTCGGTGCTCATACCGATGAACGCTCCGACTACCCGGATTTCGCTCACACCGCCTCGGAGTCCGTTTCCCGCGGCGAGTGTGAGCGGGGAATATTTATATGCGGAACAGGTATCGGTGTCGGCATAGTAGCAAATAAACATATCGGTGTACGAGCCGCTATGTGTCAAATCCCTGAAGCAGCCCGTCTCTCCCGTCTGCATAATAACGCTAACGTCCTGACAATCGGCGAGCGCCTCATAGATTGGGAAACCGCACGCGAAATTATTGAGTTATTTCTCGATACGAAATTTGAAGGCGGACGTCATGTAACTCGAGTCGAAAAAATCCATACACTCACCAGTCTTTAATCACATACATAACGCAAGGATTCATTAGTGCAGCACGTAAAATTACAAGATGCAGAAGTTTTTCAAACAATACAAAAAGAGCTTAATCGTCAAAATACTACGCTCGAACTGATTGCGTCGGAGAATTTTGTAAGCTCCGCGGTTCTTGAAGCTTCAGGTCAGGTAATGACAAACAAGTACGCCGAAGGGTATCCCGGTAAACGATACTATGGCGGATGTGAGTTTGTCGATGAAGTTGAAAATCTCGCCCGCGAGCGTGCAAAAAGATTATTCGAAGCCGACTATGCAAACGTCCAACCGCACTCCGGCTCACAGGCTAATATGGCTGTATACTTTACCTTAGTTAATCCGGGTGATACGGTCATGGGAATGAATTTATCACACGGGGGACATTTAACACA
>PWJF01000438.1 GCA_003560935.1 Ignavibacteriales bacterium | reverse complement strand
GAGGATGATCGGGATTATCACACGTTGTATACCAGCCGTCGGCTAAATAAAGAACATCATTCTCCATTTTCTTTGCGGTTTTCCCGTGGTAAAATCCCTGTTCTATTTCGGTGTCGGTTAACGTCATTCTGCCGCGACGTGATTCAAAGTTATAAGCGATTGTAAATCCTTCGTACTCTTCACCTGCATCGCGCATCACCGGTAATCCGGTATACAAATTCTTTATAGCTTTTGACGATGATAATTCGCCTTCGACAACCGTATCCTTGTGAACCCCTTCTGCAAAAAGTTCGGATTTGTCCCAATCGAATGTTATGCGTGCAGCACGAAGCTGCATTTTTCGATAGTGGATATCACCATCTTCGTATAATCTCATCTTTCGTTCCGGAACGGAATAAACAACCGAGTCTTGTGCGGAATACGTAACAACAGTATCGACACCGGTCGTCACATAATCATCCCTCTCTATAATAAGTGTATCCCCCTCAGCCGTAACAAGAGTATCGGTTATTCCCGTTTCTACGTCAAGTGTGTCGTGACCTTCTACACCTGCAGCCGTATCCTGTTGCAGTATTGTAAAGACGGAAGCCGAAAGCGGTACTGTTACCGATATCGAAACCAAAAACAGATAGATCAGAAATTTGCTTATCATGTATATTCCCTCACATCACTAACCCTGCCGCACCTAAAATTCCTGCCTGATTTCCGAGTTGAGCCGGTATCGCGCGAGCAACCGGACGAAGCGGCGCCATAACACTTTTTTTAATACGTTTATTCATTGGTGTAAATACAAGATCCCCGGCAGCCGAAACACCACCGCCGACTATCGCAAGATCGAAATTCATTACATTCATAAAAGACGAGATCGCTACACCGAGCAGTTCGCCTGCCTCTGACATTATTTCGGTTGCTGCAGCATCTCCCTCCATTGCTGCATCATATAACACCTGTGGTTCAATCTTTGACGCATCATTGTTCACGAGTTTCCAAACGACAGATTCTTTTTTATTTTCCAGATATTTCGTAGCTCTCGTTGATAGATACCGCTGCCCGATATAACTTTCTATACATCCGATATTTCCACAATTACATTGGGGTCCGTTATAGTCAATTGAGCCGTGACCGAACTCACCGGCACCGCCGTGCGGGCCGTGATAAATTTTTCCGTCAATAATAATACCGCCTCCTACTCCGGTTCCCCAAATAACAAACAGATAATCATCCTCACCCCGTCCCGCACCAAACTTCAATTCAGCAAGTGCAGCGGCGTTGGCGTCATTTTCTATAAGCAACGGCAATCCATTTGCAAGCCCTTTAAAGACTGTATCGCGAAGCGGGAACGAATCCCAGTGTTTAAAGTTTGGCGGCGCTTCTACTGTGTTACCGTCCAGATTAACCAGGCCAGGACTTGCAACACCTATGCCGACTATCTCCTTACCGAATGCTTCTGCAGAGACTTCTTTTATAGCTTTAACAATTTGATTGGCAACAGTTTCCGGACCTTTTTCCGCTTCAGTAGGTATTGAGATTTGGTTAATAATTTTTCCATCGAGTGATACAACTCCCGCCTTTACGGATGTACCGCCGAGGTCAACTCCAATTGCATATTTGTTCATCGTATTATTATCTGATTTTGTTTTTCCATAGAGTATTTAACCGCTCGCGGATTGTACTTTCCTTTCCGTTATTTGTCGGACGGTAATAGATTGTCTTCGTCAGCGATTCCGGCAGGTAATCCTGGTCGACAAATCCTCCGTCAAAATCATGTGCATATTTATACGCATCACCATACCCGAGATCTTTCATCAGTGAAGTCGGGGCGTTCCGTAAATGAAGTGGCACCGGGTCATTCGGTTTTGTGCGGACATCCCGCATGGCATGTTCGATTGCCGTGTAGGAAGCGTTGCTCTTCGGAGCAGACGCAAGATACGTTGCACACTGTGCCAAGATGATGCGCGCTTCCGGCATACCGATATAATGGATCGCCGTAAAACAATTTGTTGCGAGCACAACCGCGAACGGATCGGCGTTACCGATATCTTCAGATGCCAGTATTACCATGCGACGGGCAATGAATTTTGGATCTTCTCCCCCTTCGAGCATTCGCGCCATCCAGTAGACCGATGCATCGGGATCGCTTCCGCGCATGCTCTTGATAAACGCTGATATAATATTATAATGCTCTTCTCCGCTCTTATCATATTTTGAATAGCGGTGCTGGAACGCTTCACGGATCATATCAGACGATATATGTAAAGAATCAGATTTTTTATTCTTCGATAGCGCAAGCTGTACTGCCGTTTCAAGTCCATTCAACATCGATCGTGCATCACCGCCAGCGAGCAGCATAAGCAGGTTCTTATTTTCTATAGTGATAGTGTACGATGACAATTGTTCATCTTTCTGTAAGGCATGATCGAGAATTCTTTCGAGATCCCCCTTGCTCAGAGATTCCAATACGTACACTCGTGATCTCGAAAGCAACGGACCGATAACTTCAAAGGATGGATTCTCAGTTGTCGCTCCTATCAAGCTCACGATTCCTTCTTCAACCGAATGCAGCAGAGCATCCTGTTGTGCTTTATTGAAGCGGTGAATCTCATCGATAAAAAGCAGCGTTCTACGGTTTGCTGTTTTCAGATTGCGTTCCGCTCTTGTTATAACATCCCGAACATCTTTCACTCCGGATGATACCGCATTCAACTGATAAAAGTCTGCATCCGTATAAAGAGCTATTAAACGCGCCAGTGTGGTTTTCCCCACGCCCGGCGGTCCCCATAATATCATCGACCAGAGATGCTTTTGTTCGAGCATTAACCGGAGTGGTTTTCCTGTACCGACTATGTGCTCCTGTCCGACGAAATCATCGATCGTTTCGGGGCGGATTCGATCTGCAAGCGGCGCTGATGCGAATCGCTTTTTCTTCGGCTTAATTTTACTTTCGGGAAATAGGTCCATTTCGTTTAAAATTAAAAAACCAACATGCCCGTTAACCGAGTCGACACTGCCGGGGATGTTGGTTGACTCTTCTATCTGTGTTTATGTTTTCACGTTCGTCGGGATTTATTCCTCTGCAATTCGGTATACTGTTTCACCGCTGCGGATCATACCATATCGTTCGCGGGCGATTTGTTCAATAAATTCGTCGTCATCGGAAACTTTTTGTAATAGTTCCTCGAGGTTTTCAGTCTCCTGCTCGACCTCTCGCACCCGTTCGATCATCTGCTGTTTTTCCATCTCAAGATTTATTCGTTGAATGACACCCCGGTTACCAAACAATACGAAACCGAGGATAACAATAATTATCCCGATTTTCCACAACCCGCCGCGCTGCAACAATCTTGGAAGTGACTGCTGAAGCAATCGTACACCGGGTTTCTTCTTTCGGAGATAGGCGTCACTCATTGTTAAAAAATACTAACTTAGGGCATTATTTGCAAGTGATGCATTAGCGTTGAAGTGCGTGCTGTACTATCCGGTCACAAAGTTCATCGAATTCAATACCAATAGCTCGCGCCGCTTTCGGTACCAGACTTGTATTCGTTAAGCCGGGGATTGTGTTTGCTTCCAGACAATATGCTTCACCCGCATTATTTAAACGAAAATCGACCCTCCCAAACCCCTTACATCCGAGAACGGAAAATGCTTTCTCGGCAAGTGCCTGAATATGTTTCGCTTCATTTTCACCGAGCGGCGCGGGCACCAGGTAGTCTGTCATGCCGGCAATATATTTGTTTTTATAATCGTAATATCCGTCTTTCGGACATATTTCAATCACGGGCAGCGCCTCTGAATTAAGTATAGAAACGGTGATTTCCCTTCCCGGTATATACATTTCAAGGATGAGGGTATCCGAAAATCTGAATGCTATCATTAACCCGTCAGTGAGTTGAGATTCTTCCTGAACTATCGCCATGCCGACCGTCGATCCCTGATTAATCGGTTTTACAACGACCGGATAGCCGAAATGTCGGTCAATTTCCCTTTTTACCGCTTCGATATCGTAGTTCCTGCGAAGGGTTATCCAGGGAGGTGTTGGAATACCACACTCATTAAAAATCCATTTTGATACTAGCTTATCCATTGCAAGAGCACTCGATAATACTCCGGAACCGGTATACGGTAGACCCCGGAACTCGAGCAAGGCTTGTATTTTACCATCCTCTCCCCATGTTCCGTGAAGTGCAACAAAAACCAGTGATGTATCCGATGGTATCGCATTGTGCACTGCTTCTATATAACTCCGCTGAGAAAAATCTCCCCGGTTATTTGTTTTAGGCGCTTCGCTTTTTATTGAAAACGAGAATATTTTCTCCTCATCCGGTTGTTCTAAACCATAAGCCGGGTCGATAACACATACATCATAACCTTTTGAACGCAATGCGCGTGCGACATTATTCCCGGATGCTAACGAAATATCCCGTTCCGGTGAAATACCGCCGCATAGTAAAGCTATTTTCAATTTTAATAATTCCTATTCGTTTAAATTGCAATCAATTCTTTAAGAGTACCGTGTAACTTCTATATATACCTACATTTTAGACGAAATGCAACCTTTGTTGATTTTACAAAACCTTTGGCATAGTATTTGTAATTTGATAGCTATATATGAAGATTCCCTGAAAAGTGTGTTGTTTTACCAAATTTGAATAATAATCGTTCCCATTTTATAATTTTTTGGAGATTATCTAAATGTCAAGATGCAAGGTAACTATAGATGGAAACAATGCTGCCGCATTTATAGCCCATAAGACTAACGAAGTAATTGCCATCTATCCCATCACCCCTTCGTCGGATATGGGTGAGTTAGCCGACCAATTGTCAGCCGAGGGAAAGAAGAACGTCTGGAATACCGTACCCACAGTAATTGAAATGCAGAGTGAGGGTGGTGCAGCCGGAGCATTACATGGTGCATTACAGTTGGGATCACTTGGAACTACATTTACCGCATCACAGGGTTTGTTGTTGATGATACCCAACATGTTTAAAATAGCAGGCGAGCTTACCCCCGCGGTTTTTCATATCGCTGCCCGCTCATTAGCTGCACAGGCACTTTCTATATTCGGTGACCACAGCGATGTTATGTCGACACGTTCGACCGGCTGGGCACAAATATCCTCCAACAATCCGCAGGAAGTGATGGACTTAGCGCTTATTGCGCAGGCAGCAACACTCGAGTCGCGTATCCCGTTTCTTCACTTCTTTGACGGCTTCAGAACCTCTCACGAGGTAAGAAAGATTGAACAGCTCTCCGATGACGATATTCGTGCAATGATCAATGAAGAACTGATCTTCGAACACAGACGCCGCGCACTCTCTCCCGATGATCCTGTGCTTCGGGGTTCGGCACAAAATCCCGATGTATTTTTCCAGGGTCGTGAAACGGTTAACCCGTTTTATATTCGCACACCAAAGATCGTGCAAGACGCCATGGATAAATTCGCAAAGCTCACCGGCAGACAGTATAAATTGTTTGAATACGTTGGAAGTCCAGAAGCCAAACGGATCATAGTATTAATGGGTTCCGGAGCCGATACGGCGGAAGAAACACTAGAATAT
>PWJF01000387.1 GCA_003560935.1 Ignavibacteriales bacterium | reverse complement strand
TAATGCCAGATACATGTAATCGGTCGCAATATTTTTGCTCGTATTTCTCTTGATTTTTGCCGCTCTTTCAGGATCGCGAGTATCCAATCTTTCGGTTACAGCCGATGGCCGTGATATAAAAATTTCGTGGGAGATGCTCGATCAAAGCGGTATCCGGCATTTTAATGTTGAACGAAGAATGGCCGAAGAAGAAGTTTTCACCCGCATTAATGATCGGGCAATTCCCCTTGAGAACAGCCGTAAATACGAATATATTGACAAGACCGTATATAAACAAGAAAGTGCTCTTGTATTTTACCGGGTGGCGATTGTGGAAACCAATGGAAGTGTGTATTATTCAGATACGGCCCCGCTTGGAAAGATCAGCAGCGTACGACGCACATGGGGAAGCATAAAATCAATGTTTCGTTAACTACTTCCATGTTGATTATTTTTACAAAGGCGATGCCCGGATAACTGTGTATCGCTTTTTTTATGGTATTTCGAGCATGTTGCATTTACCGAAAGATCTGATACTCGCATCATCATCGCCCCGACGCTCTCAACTCTTACGACAGGTCGGTTTGCCGTTTCATGTAATGAGCGCCGAAGTTGATGAACAGTATAACGGCCGCCAACCCGAAGATTTTGCAATGGAAATATCTTCCGTAAAAGCACAAACAATTGCCGGGACACTCGATAATGCAATTGTTATCGCCGCTGATACTATCGTATTGCTCGATAAACAGATATTGGGAAAACCAAAAGACGCAGATGATGCAGCTCAAATGCTCAGGATGCTGAGCGGACGTATGCACGAAGTGATTACGGGATATACGATATACGAGAGACCGACCGATTACAGCATTACCGATTATGAAATGACACGTGTTTGGTTTCGCGAGCTTGAAGAATATGAAATAAAGCAGTATGTCGCCTCCGGTTCTCCTCTGGATAAGGCGGGGGCGTATGGTATTCAGGATGATTTCGGCGCAGTGTTTGTCAGGAGGATCGAGGGATGTTATTATAATGTCGTCGGTTTACCGTTAGCTAAAGTTTATAACGATATTAAACGATGCGTAGCAAATTGTTCAAGTTAATACTAAAACGAGGTGCTTACATATGGATCGAAAGATTCGGGTTCTTGTAGCGAAGGCAGGTCTCGACGGACATGATCGCGGCGCGAAAGTTGTAGCTGCCGCGTTACGTGACGCCGGTATGGAGGTTATATATACCGGTATCCGGAAAACACCGGAGATGATTGTGGAAGCAGCGTTACAGGAAGATGTCGATGCGATCGGGATCAGCATCCTGAGCGGTGCACACATGACCGTGTTTACCAGGATAAAAGAGTTGATGAATAAAAATGACATGAATGATGTGTTGTTATTTGGAGGGGGAATCGTTCCGGATAAAGATGTGCTCAAATTAAAAGAGATGGGTGTCGGTGAGATATTTACACCGGGTGCATCGACTCAAACGATTACCGAGTATGTAAAGAAATGGGTGCTGAAAAATAGAAATTGATTTAATGTAAGCCCTCGCCATGTGGTGAGGGCTTACTTTTGCAGCGAATGGTTCAACTCGCTTGTGCGACTTTGACAACACTGGTCGCATGGAGCCCTTTCGGTCCTTCCTCAAATTCAAACTCTACTGCCTCGCCTTCATGCAGAGTTCGATATCCGTCTCCACTAATTGATTTATAGTGGACGAAGACATCTTCCCCCGACGATTTCTTTATGAAACCGTAACCCTTGGCATTGTTGAACCACTTTACGGTACCGCGCTCCATAATACAATATACCTCATAAATGTTACTGAATACCCCTTTTGGTACATGAAAACGGGGTTGTGAGCTAACAGGCGAATATACTACTCGATTTTTCGAAAATCAAGGGGAGCGTAATGTTTGCATAAAAAAACCCCGTCTATTGTCATTACAGGCTATTACCGACGATATACGGGGTAAAATTTACAACTATTTCTTTTTTGAACGTGACTTAGATGATGATGAATTCTTTTTACCGTACGGTTCGAGAAATGGTCTGAATAGATCTATTGGAATCGGGAATAACGTGGTGGAATTATTCTCACTTGCTATGTCGCCGAGTGTTTGCAGATACCGTAGCTGGAATGCGACAGGATAATCACTTATCACTTTTGCTGCGTCGTACAAGCGCTGAGCAGCTTGATATTCACCTTCGGCACGAATGATCTTCGATCGCCGTTCACGTTCGGCTTCTGCCTGACGTGCCATTGCACGCTGCATCTCGACCGGGAGATCGACATGTTTTACTTCGACTGCAGAAACCTTAATACCCCATGGCTCGGTTTGATGGTCGATGATTTGCTGTAGTGCTCGATTTATTTTATCGCGCTCTGCCAGCAATTCGTCAAGTTCCGATTGACCGAGAATACTCCGCAACGTTGTCTGAGAAAGCTGCGAGGTTGCCATCAGAAAGTTTTCAACCGAAACTACCGCTTTGTCGGGCTGGATGACTCTGAAATAAACAACCGCATTTACTTTGACGGATACGTTATCTCGCGTGATAATATCTTGTGTCGGTACGTCCATGACGATGGTTCGTAAACTCATACGCACCATTTTATCGATTATCGGGATTAAGAGAATAAGTCCGGGACCCTTCACATTAATTAAACGACCGAGTCGGAAGATAACACCCCGTTCGTATTCTCGTAAGATACGTATTGCATTTGCTAAGATGATAACGGCAAATGCAACACCGATACCAATGACAGTCGGGAGAACTTCCATGGATAATCTCCTTTCGATTTAGTCGGCTTTTTCAACCTTTAGTTTCATATTGTCAACTCCCACAACTTTCACCCGTTCTCCTTTTTTAATTTTTCCGCTAAGTGAATTTGCTATCCAGCGCTCGCCCCATACCCGAACTTCACCCGCCGGATCAAGTATCTCGAGGGCTTCACCATACGAACCGATAATGCCTTCATTACCGGTGGCGGGTTTGCGAAGCTGTGCACGGATACCGAGACTGATGGCGAAGACAAAAAAGGCGGTAATAAAGAAGGTGACCGGAACGATCACCGTCCAGGAAATTCTCGCATATTCAAGCGCTGAGTCCGGATCGATGAGCATAACCGAACCGAGCAGGAGCGATACTATTCCTCCGATAGTCAGGATTCCGTAGCTCGTTACTTTTATCTCCAATAAAAATAATATCACCGCAAAAACGATGAGTGCTATGCCTGCGTAATTCACCGGCAGCGTATGCAGGGAATAGAAGGCAAGGATAAGGGATATCACTCCGATAACTCCGGGAAATATTGCACCGGGATTATATATCTCGAACATTATCCCGGCAAATCCGATCATCATTAATATGTAAACTATATTCGGATCGCTTATTATGTTAAGGAATCGTTGCTGCCAGTTCATTTCGAGTGTCGTGATCTCGGGATTCCGGGTTGAGAGGACTCGTGTCTCACGTTTGGTTTCAACTTCCCAGCCATCCAATTTTTCAAGAAGATCGTTTATATCATTGGCAATGAGATCGATAATATTATCCCGCAGTGCTTCGGATTCGGTGACCGAGAGTGACTGTCGCACCGCTTTTTCTGCCCACTCTACGTTTCGGTCTCTATGTTCTGCAATAGTTCGAATAAATGCCGCCGCATCCGATAATGCCTTCTCAATCATAACAGTATCCGCCTCGCCGCCCATACCGACTGGATGAGCTGCACCCATATTTGTTCCGGGTGACATAGCTGCGATATGCCCCGCGAGTGTGATAAAAACACCCGCCGATGTCGCAGAGGAACCACTCGGGGATACGAATACCGCAACGGGAACCTCGCTTTCAAGAATATCTCTTACAATTGCCCGCGTGGATGCCAACAATCCGCCGGGTGTGTTAATTTGTATGATCAGTAATTCTGCGCCTTCGTCCCTGGCTGTTTCAATACTTGATGTAATCATCGATGAGACGGCAGGATTGATAGAGCCGTCAATTTTCATTACATGCACTTTTGAGCGCTCGGCTGAATAACCAAGCTGCATAGAAACAACAGCGAGAACGATACCCGCTAAAAGTGCTCTTTTCATGGTCTCTCACGTCCCTTCACATGTGGGATAGTAATAATATGTGGTAGAAATTGTTACTTAAAAATCGCGGAAAGGGTGGGATTACCTGCGGTGATCCCACTGTGCATCTGTTATGATCTGCATACCATTCCACCCGATGCACATTATACGGCATTCCCGCATCGCGGAAAGGGTGGGATTCGAACCCACGGTACCCGAAGGTACACGCGCTCTCCAGGCGCGCCAGTTAAACCACTCCTGCACCTTTCCGTTTATAATACTAAGGTATAAAGATTTACCTTGAAAATCAACGGATATTATCATCAAGATAGATTGTGCATGCAGCATATTATGACATTTGCTGAAATGCTGAAAAAGTTGTATTATTTAGTCTTATATGCTACTCTCATAATTAATGAAAAATTCACTTCAGGAGGAATATAATGCGAATCAAGGAAGAACTTCGCGGCGACATTTTGGTCCTAACACTTAAAGGTGATATGATGGGAGACCCGGATACCGGTGCTTTCCGGGAGAAAATCAGGGAATCACTTGAAAAAGGTACGAAAAAGATCATTCTTGATCTATCCGGTGTGAAGTGGATGAATAGTTTGGGGTTGGGTGCGCTCATATCGGCATTTACTTCTGTTAAGAATCACGACGGAGATATGGTGATTACTAATGTAACGAAAAAAGTCCAGAGTTTATTTATGATTACGCAGCTTATTAAGGTATTTAAGCACTACGATACGTTAGATGAGGCAATTTCGGCTTTACAATAGATTATGAAAATTAATGTTTTTGCAATAATTTTAATTCTGAGTTTTGGTATACTCTACTTTAACGCTTGCACTCCGCCCGACCGGACCACCGGCATACCATTCGGTCAGGAATTCAGGATCGAATATGATCACACGGTAAGCTTGGAGGATGGGACGGAGGTCAGATTCCTTGACCTGAAAAAAGATACACGCTGTCCGGAAGATGCTCTCTGTGCCTACGATGGTGAAGCAGTCATACTCGTTGCTTTTGAGCGTGAAGACCGATTAGGAGATGTTATTGAGGTTACTATTCCCGGTCTGGTCGATCGCTACAGTAAGCAAAGACATCGGCAAAAGGAGTTCTGGGGGTATAAAATCACATTGCTTCAATTAGATCCGTACCCATTATCGGATCACGCCGAATCAAAATTTAGATATGTGGCGATGCTACGGGTAGACGCGATAAACGGAGGAGAAGAGACAAACTAACAACTCTTCTCCTACTTGTTTACTATTGCCGGTGGATTGATTCTACTAATCGCATAAAATCGGATTCAGCTTCCCGAACCGTTGTTTTGGGTCCGGTAAATTTAAAAAATACTGCACCCTGTGGCCCTTCCGCTATTGCACCAATCAACTTATATCCCGGTCGGACATCTTGTTGCGGCGCCATTGGTCCTGCGGCGGCCGTGTATGTTCCCGACGTGCGCACAATTGTAACGGGGATGTCGTTAATGATCATTGACTCCTGCGATTGAGCTTCCTGCGGCGTCAAGTCGG
>PWJF01000501.1 GCA_003560935.1 Ignavibacteriales bacterium | reverse complement strand
GCAATATTTTTTTGCCTCCGGTCAATTCGGCATAAGACATACTCTTGCGACGATTTTTCGAGTCAAATACCGACCCGTCTTCCACCATCAATTGGTCCACAGGCACCGCGAGCCGTTCGGACGCCATATCAAGCAATATCGCCCGTGCTTCTGCGGCAGCCGCCCGCAACGGTGGACCGAAAAATCGCGTTGTGAGAGATCCCCATGTACCGGCATCGTAGGGACAAAGCATTGTATCGCCCATCACCATCTTCACTCTGTTAACCTTCACATCCAGTTCCTCCGCAAGCATCTGTGCAAGGGATGTAATTATCCCCTGTCCCATTTCAATCTTTCCGGTATAACAAAAAACGCTGCCGTCCTCTGCAACTCTTAGAAATGCATTCCAATCGGTAGGTAATTCCCGCTGCTGAACCACCATTGCACCCAGGGCTTCGAAATCACACATTGCTACCGCGACGGTGATACCTGCACCCAGGCGTTTCATAAAATCACGCCGGTCGATACCCTCAGGAAGCATAACCGCATTCATCTCAATATCGGGAGTATTTCTCATTACTTATTCCCTCCTCTCATCACTATACCGGCTGTTTGTATTGCCTCAATGATCCGGTTATGAGCCCCGCAGCGGCAGAGATTTTCTTCCATTGCTTCGATGATCTCCTCACGCGAGGGTTCCTGATTATTTATGAGTAAGCCATAGGCATTCATGATCATGCCCGGAGTACAAAAACCGCATTGAAGGGCATCATGGTCCACAAACGCCTGCTGAATGGGATGCAGCGTACCGTTTTTCGACAAGCCTTCGATGGTCAGTACCCGTGCATCCTTCACAAAATCAGCGCTAACCATGCAGCTTCTTATTGCGGTGTTGTCAACGATGACAACGCATGAGCCGCAATAGCCCAACCCGCAACCAAACTTAGTACCTGTCAGGTTCAGGTGGGTCCGTATGACCCAGAGAAGTGATTCATTACCCTCCACTTCCACCTCCGCAGGCCGGCCGTTGAACGTAAATCGAATGGTTTGTTTCATAATAGTCCTAATATATGATTAAAAAGTTTGTTTGAATCATTTATATTCATCGAAATTTACATCAAGGATCCCGCTCAACAAAAAATAAAAAACCCAAACACTGTATGGAAATTTAGTGTTCGGGCTTATCCGAATTTTTACTATCGGTTCCAGATAATGTGCTGAGCTGCTCTCCGACGGTCGTTACACTGACGTCATGTGGATGAGCCACGGTCATCGCGGTAATTCGCTATGTTAAATCATAAGAAAAATTGTAAATAACTATACCAATTTTTTATTTGTTTGTCAAATAAGTTTGTTGAAATTTTTCACAGAAATACACTATTTCATCCTGAATAATACCGTCGTTTGCGAGTAATCCAGTCGTCTATAGTTCAATGTATGTGGAATCAACCTACCTGTAAGCCAGTTGTTGTGGGACTCATTGAATAACGCGGATGGGTGTTTAGAAAGATTGGTGTACGATTATTTGTTGGGCACCATTTTCGTGATAAACTCGAAGAGAAACCGAAGAAAAAGCACGGGAGTAAAAAGTAGTTAATCAGTCCGCTCTACCACGCTTCAACACTTTCATCATCTTTTTATACCGGAACGCCAGTGACTGCTTATCCATACGTGCATGGATCCTCACGGAATGTATATCTTCAGGGATTTCAAAGAAATCCTTTAACCGCTCTTCCGCATCCATCGACAAATCTATTTCTCCGTAATCTTCTCTTCGACTGATGGTCCATACAAGCTCCCCGCGTCCTCTTTTCAGCATAACTACGTGAATTTCGAACCTATAAAAGTTCGAGTTTTCGTCCCTGTCGGGGTACCACGTAGGACGAAAACTCGAATCTTGTTTAGGTTGGTAAATTATATCGAACCATGTCGGCTTAAGACATCCATCTGATTTTATAAAGGTCTCAATCACTCCGTTATTTCACCTTTCTTAATATGGTATTTTAACTCGGATTTTAAACCAAATTTGTCCGATTCATCCAACGATTAAAAAGATGACATTAATGCCGTGATATAAAAAACCACAGGAAGATATGGCCTGTGTTTTTTAGAATTTAGCCGTTTGATTGGGAGAATTTTTCCGGGGAAAAAATTTTCCAGAAAACGCCATTGGATTACGGAAAGTAACGTTCCTTTCGAGGACCGTAGTTGGCTTTAGGTCGATTTACGTCGAATCAGATTAAATTTAACACTACTTGCAATAGAACTCTTTTAAAAACCCCGAACGGTGAGTTGTTTGAGGTTTTGGTTTAATATCACTTCAAATACAGCATCCTTATACTCTCCGCATACTCACCTGCCTGCAAGCGATAGATGTACACGTCAACTCCCACTTTTATAAAACTCACTTTTTATTTAGCTTTGTTACAATCGCATATACTATGCCCACAAAAATTAACAAAAATCCAATAAGAAGTAATATATCTAATGCCATATCAAGATTTGTATAGATTCCTACCGGCATATCTGCTGTTATACGAACAACAAATTGTCCTATGATTAAGACAATTCCTAATAAAATAAAGTGTTTGCTTTTCATAATTTCCGCTTTTATTAATACATTGTAGCAGTAAAGGCAATTCCTAAAATCTGGTTCTTGATGTCCGTCTTATAGCCCCATGCATCTTCTTTGCTCTCCAACATGTGGAGTTCGAAAAATCCGGCTACACCCAACCCCCATTGTTTCCCGACCCACCATTCCTTACCGATAGAGAGTAGAATTCCCGGTCCCCATTGACTCTCTTCCTCAAAACCCGGCTCTTTGAGTTTACCCTGAGCCATGAGTAGACTGCCAGAGAGGTACATGTTATTGGGCATTATATAGTATGTGAGACCGACTCCAATAGCGAAGGAACTTATCTCCGTATCTTTCGCCGTGAAAGATTCTCTTTGATAACTCACCTCAGGACCCGAGAAAGTGAACGCCCCCAAATCGCCGAATAATACCAGATTCTCAGATATTTCTCCTCCAATCTGGAAATGAAACAAACCACCTGTTGCTTTAGCACTCAACTCACTGCCAAGAACATCATCAATAATCATACTACCAGGTCCGCCACCTGCCAGAAATCGCAAGAAGAAACCTTCATGAGAGGGTATTTCCTCGGTTTCCTGCCCGACTAAACTTGAGGGGAGACAGATACTAATGATCAACGCAACGTATATAAAGCTTGTTTTAAATGTTTTCATGGTATTCTCCTATATGTGTTCTTTCTATATTATGCTCTTGGATTAACCAAGAGCTTGTCTTATGATACATCATAGTAGCGCCCCATCTAACTTACCGAACACTACCGGAGTATTCGGGTCACGCGTTGAAACAATAATTCTTTTTCGGTATTTAATCCATAGATATATCAACCGCTGTCCATACCTTATACGTCAAATGTTACATTACAAACTGCAGTTCTCTTTGTTTATGATCCTCTTTTGGGATCCTACTCTATTTTATTTTCTTTCAGTCGGAAGATTTTGAGTCCAGCTTTAGCCATGAAAACAGGTAATTTTTTTGCCGCATTCAAATTATATTTTTTGTCTTTCTCGGACAATTCTTCCCAAGGTACGAGTGAAGGAGTCGTTTTTTTCTCGATGTTTTTTTGTCCCGATCTCCAACCTTCGAGTTTGCGTTCCGAGAGCCATCGTTCATGCTCCATTCTTGCCAGCTTCTTGATCTCTTCCTGATCAAAATTGATCAATTGTTCGTCCCAGTCGTTGAGGGGGGCTATTCCACATTGAATGCTTCTGAGTTTTTCGCCGATATGATCAGCCTGGCGGCGATTTGACTCTTTTAGGTGTTCGGGCAATTGCTCCCAGCTCACAATGGAAGGATTAGTTTTTGGGGTTTCTCCCATTTCTTTCTTGTTAGACAAATATTCTTCATGAATAGCCCGGGCAATGGTTTCATGGGTACCCCCAAATATAATATCCGGCTGACAGGTTTGATCAAGAAGAGCGAAAGATTCGATGGTTGAAAATATCTCATCCGCTTTCCTATTATCTTTCAGTAGTCTACTCAAGCCGCCATCACGGGTCATTCTTACTATAATAGGTATTCTTTCATTTCTAACATGCTTAAGGAGAGCCATAGCCGTAGAAAGCGCAAATGAGTCATTGTCAAGACAGACAAAAATGCTGGATACATTACATTTTTTATTGAGTTTAAAAAGATAATCGCCTCGCTGAAATTCTGGAGATTCGATATCCATTTGAAGATATGTAAGATCGCAGATTTGTTCTAACCGGGGATATAAAAAGTGAAAAAGTTCTTTTTTAAAATGTGCTTTCTTATCAATAATTGTAATGGGAAACTTTTTCTTGAAATTGGGATTCAATGTCTTCCAATTTTTTGCAACTTGGACTAACAGATTCTCTCCCATCTTTCCCGCTCCAACAATGAGAAGATGGGGATGACTTTTTGCAGATCCGTCTCTCACTCGGAAAGGAGAGTATTGTTTCAGCCATATTCGAGCGCCACTGTCAAAGATATTGAAAAACTCTAACCGGAAAGCATCATTACTCCCTGCTACCAATTCCTGTTCCTTCAGCAAATTGCAAAGCTGTGGATCGACGACGTGAACAATACACGTTAGCGCTTTGCCTTTTCTCTCTTTGACCATCTCCCGGGCATGAACTGCAATCTCTGCATTTACGCCGTCGTTGCCGCTCACGATGAAAAGGTAGTCGGCTTTATGGCACCGTGCTTTAAGAAGTAGTTCTCGGTCCGTTGCATTCCCTATAAACACAATACAACCGATACCTCTGCATTGCTCAAGCAAGTCGTTTTCCTCATCAAGCTCAATAACAACAACTTGATTTTGCAGTTGACGGTATTTTTGAGCCAGAAGCATTCCTTTCCTTCCGAGTCCGCATATAACCACATGACCTTTAATAAACCGTATTTTGATTAAATTGTATTGCTCCCTAAAAATCAGGCTCAGCGCCCTCACCGCTATATAAGCGGCAGTTGCCGGAGCCAATAATCTTGCCACCTGCAATTCCCATGAGACAGGTCCCGTTACTGCGCCGCCTTCAAGCGCAAAAAGTTGAATAGAACGATAGATAAGATCCCATGAAGAGTATTCCTGACCGATAGCTGTAAGGTGTTTTTCAAATCCTATATAACCCAACCCCACGCAACACAATGCTGTCATTCCAACCACACTCCAGTAATACTTTCGCCACTTCTTTTTAATATAAGTTAGCCATCGCATGAGAATATTATTTCCTTCCGGGTGTTAAATCAAAACTTTATATTTACAAATGTTTCATTTTATCCAGCCAGAGAACATAATATACGGGAATCGTTCATACGTAATTTTGCCCTGCTCTGAACCCAAGGAGATGGGTTCTATCGTACCAGGTTGACGATTGCCGGCGTGGACCCAGGCAACCGGCAACTTACGTCGCCGAGCTTCGGTTACAAGTTCACCGGTGCCACCCATACCCTGCGCCTCTTTCCCATCCCAGATGGCAAGAATCACATCGCAATGATCGAGTATATAGCGTCCGGTTGTAACATAAGCTTCATCCCGCGTATCGACCTTCGGCGGGGGAATAATTTTATCAGCCTTTGCGAGAAAACTG
>PWJF01000084.1 GCA_003560935.1 Ignavibacteriales bacterium | reverse complement strand
TTATAAAATTATCCCCGACGAACCGGACGAGATCAAGAAAATGATAATCCAATATTCGGATGATATGAAACTTGATCTCATTATGACGACGGGAGGGACAGGGATGAGCCCGCGCGACGTTACACCCGAAGTTATGAATGATATTTTCGAGCGTGAGATACCGGGTATACCCGAGGCACTTCGCTCCTATGGTCAGGAGCGAACACCATATTCGATGCTATCGCGGGGAAGGGCCGGCATCAGAGGGAATTCTCTCATTATTAACTTACCGGGATCTAAGCAGGGAGTTGCGGAATCGCTCGACGCGTTGTTCCCGTTTGTGTTGCACTCGTTTAAGATGTTGTGGGGAGGAGGACATGGGATCCAGAGGTCAGAGGGTGAGGGTTGGAAAGAATGATTGATTTTGAATTGGCGCGTAAGAAAGTACTGAAAAATACTCCGGTGCTTGGAGTCACATCCGTATCGTTTGAGCAATCCACGGGGTATGTGCTTGCGGAGAAGGTTGTTACCAAGGAGTCTGTTCCGTTGTTCGATTCATCTGCGGTTGATGGGTATGCTCTTCGGTATGAAGATGTGACCGATGCTGATAAGTCCAATCACATTACCTTGAATCTTATAGGGACAGTCCGGGCAGGGGATGCATCCGGTATTTCGATTAAGAAAGACTCAGCGGTGAAAATATTCACAGGTGCACCTGTCCCGCGGTCGGCTACCGCTGTTGTGATGAAGGAAGTTACTGAAGAAATGAATGGAAAAGTTTTAATCAAAAAATCAGCCAAACGCGGACAGAATATCCGCAGAAAGGGAGAAGAGTTCAGAAAAGGACAGAAGATATTTGCCCCCGGAATATTTATTACCCCGCCCGTCGTGGCAATGCTTGCATCACTCGGTGTAACCAGAGTGAAGACATATAAAAAACCGCGTGTATCGTTGATCATCACCGGCGACGAGATACGCCCGCCGTTTGCGAAATTGAAACCGGGACAGATACACGACTCGAATTCATATGCGTTACAAACATCTCTGAAATCGATGGGAATAGATACCGTCGATGTGATCCATACAAGAGATTCGAAAAACGATACCCGGCGGGCATTCACAACAGCATTAAAGCGATCCGACGTTGTTATCTCGATCGGAGGTGTTTCGGTTGGTGAGTACGATCTTGTGAAAGAAGTACTCAAAGATATCGGTGTAAAGCAAGTCTTCTGGAAAGTGGCGATGAAGCCCGGGAAACCGAATTACTTCGGTGTTAAGAACAAAAAGCTTGTTTTCGGTCTGCCCGGTAATCCGGTATCTGCTATGGTTTCATTCTATGTGTTGATACGTCCTGCATTATTTAAACTAATGGGTGCAGCGGAGTACTCTTCGTTTTTTGTCAAAGCGCGTCTCACGAAATCAATAACGAAAAAACCCGAACGTATGGAATTTGTCAGAGGAATTGTCAATAAAAATGATGCGGGTGAGTTATTGGTCACTCCTGCCAAAGGTCAGGATTCACACATGATCGGCGGAATGGCAACGGCGAATTGCCTTATTTACTTTCCAAGAGGCAGTGCTATCCTTGAATCATCGTCGTTCGTTCATGTGGAATTACTAATATGGTGAGATGACGACTCTGAACTGGTAACTGAAAACTATAAACTCGAAACACAAAACACGAACCAATGCCCGAACTCCACCTACCATTCTACATCTACCCATTTTTCTTCATAGTAGCATTATTATATTCCAGCGTCGGGCACGGCGGCGCTTCCGGGTATCTTGCACTGTTCGCAATTTTCGGGATCGTATCGCCTGCAGTTGCGCCTATTGCTCTTACATTGAACATCTTTGTTGCGACGACAAGTTTTTTAATTTACCGGCATAGCGGATATTTTTCTTTCAGGTTGCTGCTGCCGTTTATCGTCTCTTCGATCCCTGCAGCATTCTTTGGTGGATGGATACGAGTTACCGATGAAATGTTTGCGGTAATGCTCGGATCGATCCTGCTTCTTACCGGTTTGAGATTATTGTTTTTCAGAAAAGTTGAACAAAAGCTGAACGTGTCCGGCGGGATAATCTGGATGATGGGCATTCCCATAGGGCTTGTTTTAGGCGGTATTGCCGGAATGATCGGCATAGGGGGAGGGGTGTTCCTGAGTCCGGTTATCCTGTTGCTCGGCTGGGCTGATGTAAAACGAACCGCTGCCGTCTCAAGTGCGTTTATAGTACTAAACTCAATCAGCGGCTTAACGGGACATATTATTCGCGGAAATGTTATATTTGAACCACTGTTAATATTCGGCGGAGTCGTTATTGCCGGAGGGTTGATCGGATCATATATGGGAGCAAAACGCATAACGCAGAAACAGTTACAGATTGCACTGGGTATAGTTCTGGTCATCGCATCGTTGAAATTATTTTTCTAATTTCATGTTATATGATTGAGATAACAAAGAATAAAATCGATATTGAAAAAGTTGTCCAGTCGGTGATCACACCGGAATCCGGAGCGGTGGATGTATTTATCGGAACTACCCGGAATCATTCACGCGGTAAAGGAGTGGTGAAGCTGGAGTATGAGGCATATGAACAGATGGCGGTAAAGAAAATGAAACAAATAGAAAATGAAGTGCGTGATAAATGGAATATCCATAATGTTGCGGTAGTTCACCGCACCGGTGAGGTTGCAATTGGTGAATCGAGTGTTGTGATAGCCGTATCATCGCCGCACCGTGATGAGGCGTTTTCCGCATGCCGCTATATAATAGACCGGTTGAAGGAGATTGTGCCGATCTGGAAGCGGGAATTTTTTAAAGACGGAACGGTTGAGTGGTCAAAGGCTACGCACGCTGAGAAACAGGCGGAATAACTATGTTAAAAGATTCATACGGAAGGTATATCAACAATCTTCGCATCTCCGTTACCGATCGATGCAACTTTAGGTGCAGTTACTGTATGCCTGAAGAGGGGATGGTGTGGATGAACAAGTCGGAATTGTTGACATACGAAGAGATTGCCCGCATCACAGGCATTTTTGCCGGTCTCGGAATTACAAAGATCCGGCTCACCGGCGGTGAGCCGCTCATGCGAAAGGATCTTCACATCCTTGTTCACATGCTCGCAGAGGTAGCCGGTATCAAAGACCTTGCGATGACGACTAATGGTTTCTTTTTAAATGAACGGGCGGAATTACTTGCAAAAGCCGGTCTGAAACGAATCAACGTCAGCCTCGATTCTCTCGAGGCCTTGAAATTCAAAGAGATCACACGCCGTGATTATCTGAACCGGGTTCTCAATGGATTGGAGACTATAACTTCATATGGAATACGGCCGGTAAAAATTAATATGGTTGTTATGCGAGATATTAATGATGATGAGGTGACTGAATTTGCTATACTCGCAAGGACGAAACCATATGTAATCCGCTTTATCGAATTTATGCCCATCGGAAACAATGACGGATGGCGCAACGAGAAAGTCGTGCCGTCGAAAGATATCCGTGAAAGAATTGAACGGGATTTGAACTTGAAACTAATTCCCGTCGAGTATCACGGCACGCAGCCGTCTGACCGATATGTATTCGACGATGGACACGGCGAGATAGGATTCATCAGTTCGGTAAGTGAACCGTTTTGTGAACATTGTAATCGTGTACGCATCACATCCGACGGTAAACTGCGTACATGTCTCTTTTCACATCATGAAACAGATCTAAAACAACTTGTCCGTAGCGGAGTCGATAATGATGGGATCAGAAAAGTTATTATTGATGCCGTTTGGAAAAAAGAGGAGGGACATCTTATCAACCGGCCGGAATTTGTACGACCTGCAAGAACGATGTCGCAGATAGGAGGATAATAAATAATAGGGGATGCCCCCTCATCCCCACAATGACCATCCGGTTCAATAACGACGATCTTTTTTCTTCTTCTCTTTCTTCTCGTCGTCTTTTACTACCTAAAAGCCGGCTTCTTTAACGGCTTTGATAATCTCCTCATCCGATGCATGATCCGATGTAAGAACAAGTTTTACTTTACCGTCGGAGTGCGAGGCTTTGATCTCCTTTACCCCTTCAAGCTTCTTCAATTCCGTCGATACTTTGTTCTCGCATACCCCGCACATCATGCCGGATACATTGAGAACCATTTCTTTATCCTTCTTCTTTTCCTTTTCATCTCCGTCATATGCATCGAATGCACTCGCAGTACCGGAAAAGAAGAACAAGGCTAGTATAATGGTTAGCAGTTTCATAAGTACCTCCCTATTTATGATGAGCGATAAATTGATTATATTGAGGCCGTATAATGTACCAACCAAATAACATGGGATGTGGTTCCGGGTGATTAAACAAAATAATATAATCGCAGTTTTTATAAGTATTTGTTTTTCATTGGTTTGGTGGAACTGTGCAGGCCAGGTCCCGCCGGACGGCGGTCCGAGAGACCTTGAACCGCCAGGCATAATCGGCGTGTATCCTGAGCCGAATTCGACAAATGTTGATACAGATGTAATTAGATTTCAATTTAGCAAGTTTGTCGATCAGCGTAGTTTTCAACAGGCATTATTCATATCTCCAATCATTGATGATATGGAAATAAACTGGCGAAGAAGAACTGTCGTACTACAAATCCATGAACCGCTTCGTGATAATACAACATATTCTATCACTATCGGAACCGACCTTCGGGATACGCGGGAAGGTACACGGTTAGGCGAGGCATTCACGCTCGCGTTTTCAACCGGTGATGAGATTGATCGGGGGCAAATAGCCGGAAGTGTGTATTACGACGATCCGGTAGGTGTATTGATCTTTGCCTATCTGCTTCAGGATTCGATAATGGCAGATACATTGAATCCTGCCGAACAGAAACCGGATTATATTACTCAATCAGGGACAGGCGGAAATTTCCGTCTGCCGTATCTCCGGCTCGGGACATATCGAATAGTGGCGCTGCGGGATGAATTCCAAAACAGATTATACGACCGAGACGTCGATCCGTATGGAGTATATGTCAAAGACATTACACTGACCGATGAAGAGCCCATTGTTGAAAATGTAACGATTCGTATGTATAAACCCGATTTCACAAAACCGTTCTTATCCCGGGTTTCGGCACTTCATAATACTAAGATCAGCGTCCGATTCAGTAAACCCATTGATCCGTTTTCTTTGAAATTGGAATCGTTTAAGATAAAACATAAACAAACAGAAGAACCACTTGAGATACATAGTTATTCAATTCGTAAAGAGAATCCCTCCGAAGTATATTTATTTACCGAGCTGCAAAAAGAGGGTGAATACATTCTGACGGTCGACTCGACGATCGCCGATCTATACGGAAATGCATTGCGATCGGATGATCTGGATGAAATTTATGACAGAAAAACAGAAGGACCTGATAAACCGGTTACCATAGAATATATCAGGCCACAGCCGGATCAACGAAACGTACATCCGGGTGAAGAGGTTACGCTTCAGTTCTCATATCCGGTGAAATCTGAACCAACCGAGCGTGCAATATGGGTTGTTGATACAAATGAGGTTGCACTGACCGGCGACTTCTTCTGGGATGACGAAACCGCTGTGAAATTTAAGCCGGCGCGTTTGATGGAAAGCATGATGCCCTATACTGTAGTTGTCGAACTTGATTCACTTCCGGCAAAAAATGGTTTGGTGTACGAAGATAG
>PWJF01000223.1 GCA_003560935.1 Ignavibacteriales bacterium | reverse complement strand
TGTTTCATTTAAATACCATTCTGAATAATAATTCGGGCAGGATTGACAAAACTCCCGTGAGGATTGTTGATCCTGCTTTTTTACGTTATCAAAGGTGTCTGCGATATGAGTGAATATCTTCAGTATGAACTGTTCGGCATCCCGATTGTCCGCTATGTAGTGGCGATCGGGGTTTTCTTTGCTGCATTGGTCGTTAGGAAAATTTTCGACCGGTATATAAGCAAGAAAATTCTTTCTTTCGTTTCGAAAACAAAATTCAAGTATGATGATTTGATCGTTCGGGCTATCATACCTCCCGTGAAACTGCTCATCATATTATACGGTATCATCATTGCCACCTCTATTATCGAGCTTCCGGTCAGCCAGTTTTTTGCGGAAGCTTTACGGGTTACGCTCGCCGTTATTGTTGTATGGATAGCATTCCGTTTGTGCACACCGGTAACAGAAGCCTTACGCGATATCATGTCTCGCTCGGATGAATCGCTCGCAACACAATTTGTGCCGATTATCCGTAGCACCATGCAAGTGGCGGTAATATTAATAGGCGGTATTCTCATTTTACAAAACTCGGGGTATGAGGTGAGCAGCTTAATAGCCGGTCTGGGTATCGGCGGTCTTGCAATAGCGCTTGCCGCTCAGGAAACGGTGTCCAATATATTCGGTACGCTGGTTATGTTCACAGACAAACCGTTTAAAGTCGGTGATTGGGTGCAATTCCGTGATGTCGACGGTGATGTCGAGAGTATCGGTTTCCGGTCGACGCGCGTACGGACATGGGCTAAATCGATTAAGGTCATCCCGAATAAAATGCTAACGTCGGAAATAATCGAGAACTGGTCGGTCATGCCGAAACGCCGTGTCAGTATGACAATCGGTGTTCAGTACGACAGCCCCCCGGAGAAGGTGGATGAATTGACGAAACGAATATATCAATTACTGCAAGATAATTCACGGATAAATCAGGAATATATGATCGTAGCATTTACCGATTTTGGACCGTCATCGCTCGATATATTCGTTTACTATTTTACCACAGTGACCGCATGGAAGGATTATATGCACATACGGCAGGAGGTAAATATAGGTATAATGAAAATTGTAGAAGAGCTGGGATTAAGTTTCGCATTCCCGAGTCAAACGGTATATTTCGGCGACGATTTGCAGATAAAGTCCGGAAACGGTACTGTGCGTGTTCCCGATCCCACGCTCCCACATTGATCTGCAAGTGATAGAACTATATTAAAAAATTTAGACGGTTATTTATTGCAAATAATGCTGCTTTTTATTAAATTTTTAATTTAATATTTCGTCATTCCTTCGTTGTTTTGAGTAGTTATCTATCATGAATCTTCCCTTAGCGGCACTTCTTGTTGTGCTTGTTGCTGTTATTGCGGCGTCGGTAGCCCTTGCTGCGTTCTATTGGGCGGTTCGGCGAAAGCAATTTTCAATTCGTGATCTCAATGAAGGGGCATATTCTATTTTCGATAATGATGAACCCGTCGGTAAACCACAGGATTTAATGTTCGATGACTCAAGAAAGCAAGACAAACGTTAATGAAGCGACAGAGCGGGCTAAGGCGTTCCATCAACATGAAACGATGGATGATACAGAGCTTCGCATTAAGATAGATGAATCGGTAACCAGTCAAACCGCTATTTTCTTTGCGACATCGCTCTTCTGGCTTTTGATCGGTTCAATATTCGGACTCATTGCATCCTATAAAATGCACTGGCCCGACTGGCTGGGAGAGTATGCCGTGCTGACATTCGGCAGAATCCGCCCTGCACATCTCAACACCGTCGCGTACGGCTGGATATCGCTCGCAGGTGCAGGCACCTTACTCTGGATGACATCCCGGTTAACACGTGTACCGCTGCAATGGGGCTGGATGCTGTATATTTCCGCCTTTTTGTGGAATGTCGGCGTTGCATTCGGGACCGCGGCAATTCTATTCGGCTACAGCCGCGGCATGGAGTGGCTTGAATTTCCGCGCATTGCCGGCGCTATTATCGCGGTTGGTTTCGTATTCTTTGCTCTCCCGATTCTCAAAACATTTGTTCGCAGAAAAGTAAAGCACATCTATGTGAGTCTCTGGTATATACTCGCATCTGTGGTGTGGTTCCCGCTGCTGTATCTTACCGCAAACTTCGGACACTACCAGGGTGTCGTGGAAGCGGGAATGAACTGGTGGTACGGTCATAATTTGCTCACCGTATGGGTGACACCGATCGGCCTCGCGATAGCATATTACTTCCTGCCGAAAGTGATCGGACGTCCTATTTATAGTTATTATCTTAGTTTACTTGGATTCTGGTCGTTTGCACTGTTCTATAACTGGAACGGTATTCATCATCTTATCGGCGGACCGTTGCCGACATGGTTGGTTACCGTTTCGATCGTTGCAAGCGTCATGATGGTTATTCCGGTGCTCGCCGTTGCGGTAAACCACCACATGACTACATTCAAACATTTTAACATGCTCAAATACAGTCCGACGCTCCGCTTTACAGTGTTCGGTGCAATGAGCTACACTGCAGTCAGCCTGCAGGGATCGGCAATGGCATTACGATCGATAAATGAAGTTACCCATTTTACTCACTACACAGTCGGTCATGCCCACCTCGGTGTATATGCATTTTCGACCATGCTTTTGTTCGGAGCTATTTATTATATCATGCCCCGGCTTTCAAAATGGGAATGGCCGTATCCCCGTCTTGTACGATTGCATTTCTGGTTGACCGCGATTGGTGTTATCATCTATGTGGTTGCATTAACCATTGGCGGCTGGTACCAGGGACTTAATATGAACAATTCCGATGTATCATTTATAGATTCGGTAGTGAAAACAATTCCATATTTATATCTGCGCAGCCTGGGTGGTACGTTGATGGTAGCCGGACATCTGATCTTTATATATCATTTTGTACTTATGGTAAAACGGGCGGGACCCCGTCGCTTTGCACCGCCGTGGTTTAAAAAGCCCGTGGAGGAATCTGCCGTATGATGTTCATTAGATCCTTCGTCTTTTTCTTTGGTGTGCTTGCAACCCTGTTGCTTGGTTGGGCGGCACTCGTCGGCATTCCGGATATTATGATCTCCGAAGTCAAACCGCCTGAAGGACTCGAACGGTATACCGCGGAGGAGTTGTTTGGCAGGCAGATTTATATTCGGGAAGGATGTTTGTATTGTCATAGTCAACAGGTCCGGCCGGAAGGTTTCGGCGCGGATCAGGACCGGCTCTGGGGACGGCCGTCTGTGCCGGCGGATTATGTTTACGACCGACCGCATTTGCTTGGAACGATGCGCACGGGGCCGGACCTAATGAACATCGGTGTGCGTCAAACCAGCGTTTCATGGCATATGCTTCATTTGTATGATCCACGGTTAGTTGTTGAAGAATCTACTATGCCGCCGTATCCATGGCTGTTTGAGGTAAAACGCACAGCAGGTCCTGATGAATATATCCTTGATGTGCCGGGAAATAGAGTACCGGAAGGAAAGGTTGTCGTTGCAACGCCCGAAGCGGAAGCACTTGTTGAATACTTGCTCAGTTTAGATAGATCATTCGACGCTCCACAAAGAGAAGTAACAAATGACGATGATGAATAAACCCGATAATCAAAACGATCCGAAAAAAGAAAATCTTGAACCGGAAGGTAAATTTCGAGACGACCCGACTGAATCGGATGAATCCGATGTCTATACTATTCACGACCGGATAGTATCGCGGGAAAAAGGCGAACCGGATGAAGGGTTTGAACCGACCCCGTGGTGGGTCTGGACGATAAGTGTTCTCGTGCTCTTTGCCATGGGTTTTTATCTCGGAAAATACAGCGGTACTTTTGGAACGATCGCACACGAAGTAGAAATGCCGCCCCGTCCTGCCGAAGAACGGGTAGAGCGCGAGGTGCGCGGCGATCAATTGTATGCAGGAATGTGCCAGCCATGTCACGGATCGGATGGAATGGGAACTCCCGGAAGATATCCGCCTCTGGTAGGTTCACGATGGGTGACCGATGACGCCGAAACACCCGCGCGTATCGTATTGTTCGGACTGGAAGGGCCGATACAAGTGCTCGGACAAACGTATAACGAACAAATGGATCACTTTGCACACCGTCTCAATGACAGGGAAGTTGCAGCCGTTGTAAACTTTATCCGGACGTCGTGGGGTAACGACGCACCCGAAATCGAACCCGAACGCGTAGCTGAATTGCGCGAAGAACACGAAGGACGAGGCCGCTGGCGTGCATCTGAATTACAAGCTTTAAGGAACAATCAGCAATGACGCAAAACTTTTTACGATCTTTGTATCCGCTGTATACTATCTTGGTCGCCGGTTTAACGGCAATCCTTATCGTTATCGGATGCGAACGCCAGCCGACACATCCGAGACAACCTATAGAGTTCAGTCATAAAATTCATGTAACTGATTATAAAATAGACTGTGAGTATTGCCACAGCGGAGTTCGCAGCGGTCCGGTTGCGGGTATTCCGTCTGTGCAAACATGTATGGGTTGTCATCAGCTCGTTGCATCTACAGAACCTGAGATCATGAAGTTGCGGGAAATATGGGAGCGGGGTGAACCCATAAGGTGGAAACGGGTGAATGTCGTTGCGGACTTCGTCTATTTTAATCATTACCCTCATGTGAGTGAAGGAATTTCGTGTGAGACTTGCCACGGGGATGTGGGCAGTAAAGATGAATTGATGCCGGTGCCTCATTTACACAGCATGACGTGGTGCGTTGACTGCCATGATACGTACGAGGCAAGTAAAGATTGTTATATTTGCCATCGATGATGATGGATTTAAAAGAACATCATCCGTGTAATCGGCGGCTATATGAAATGTTTTTCGTTTGTTCACGAGTAAATAAAAAGTAATGGAAATTAAACGTCGAGATTTTGTAAAACTGCTTGGAGGTGTATCGGTCGCGACAGCGCTTCCGGGTTGTACGCGTCAACGCCCGCGTAATCTGATACCGTATGTAATTCCGCATGAAGAAATTAAACCCGGTAAGGCGGTCTGGTATGCGAGCGTATGCCGTGAATGTCCGGCAGGATGCGGTGTTCATGTTCGTGTGCGTGAAGGACGGGCAGTTAAAATCGAAGGCAATCCCGTTCATCCGGTTAATGAAGGCAAGTTGTGTTCAAGAGGTCATGCAGCGCTGCAGGGACTGTATAATCCGGATCGTATGCAACAACCGAGGAAGAAGAATGAAGATGGACGATGGGAACGCATCGCCTGGGATGATGCCGAAGAATTGATAGCGGAAAAATTAAAAACGCTGCGTGACGACGGTAAACCGGACAGTATTGCTTTTATCGGCTCTCACCAGACCGGCAGTCTCGATAGATTGATCGATGAATTCTTAAACACGATCGGCGCGAGACGTCGATTTCGCTACGAACCATTCAGTTATGAAAGCATACGAAGCGCAAGCCGCGCGGTATTTGCCGTCGATAAGATACCGCAATATAATATTGCGGATGCCCGATACATACTATCGTTCGGTTCGGATTTTCTCGAAACATGGCCTTCGCCGGTTAAACATGCCCGGCAATTCGGTGCAACACGCGAGCTGCGCGATAACCGCATGGTTCCGTTCCTTCATGTCGGTTCTCGATTATCGATGACGGCGACAAACGCCGATGAGTTCATAAAAGTAAAACCGGGACTCGAGTACGCACTGGCACTCGGCATGGTGCATGTAATTGTTCATGA
>PWJF01000226.1 GCA_003560935.1 Ignavibacteriales bacterium | reverse complement strand
GCTTCCGTTTATTAACGACACAGCAGGTTTTAATAGAACATACGGGAGGAACAACCAAAAATCGGTCGTGTATATGACAATACTTAAGAAAGGGGGATTACACTTCTTCCTGCATTCGTTGCACTATCTCATCATTGCTCATTTCACCGTCCTGGTTTACCGTCGTTATGCGCGCACCCGGCATACCGAGCGCAGCCAGCGAGCCGATCGCACCGACAATTACACCTATCAAGAAAGTTATCATGGCATTATCCTTCATCAATATTACAATGCACAAAAATACATTATTATTCTTAATCTACCAATAACAATGTGACTAACGATATTGCAACGGGTTTGAGAATGAAGTTTTTAATGATGGGTAAAAATAAATATTTTATTTATGTTTGTGATAACTTCTACCATCGGTTAAAGGAATTTTCCCCTGAAATTCAATGGCGCCGGCGGCGGGGTGACCTGGAGGGCATGGAGCTCTCCAGAGACTTCATCTCCCAGAACCGCTTATCAACACAATCGAAGGCATCAAAATCACCATCTGGGTGTGGATATGTTAAACTTCTATTCCGTGTGTAAGTCAATTGAGATTCTCTATGATCGACTTAAGCTTTCCTGAAAGAAACATTCTCTCAGATTTTACGCGAGTAAATTCAAGCGCTTTACGGTAATGTTTTGCCGCCTGCTCTGAGTTTCCGAGCTCCATGGAAAACTCGCCCAGCACGGCATGCAGCAAATAATATTTCTCGAGTCGTTTACGATCTTTGATCTTCGTAATGGCATGTATCCCAGCCCTCGGGCCGTGCACTTTGGCAATTGCAACTGCACGGTTCAACAGCACAATTGGCGAGTTGTCTATATACACAAGCATCTCATATAACATCAATATTCTCGACCAATCGGTTGCTTCATAGCTTTCGGCAAGACAGTGACACGCACTTATTCCCGCCTGAAGGTGGTATTCGGAAATCTTTTCTCCCCCGGCGGATCGATCAAGTTCCTCAAGCCCTTCGGCAATGAGTGCCCGGTCCCATAATCTCCGGTCCTGATCCTGTAGCAGAATAAGTTGTCCGAGGTCATCAAGTCGCGCCGTGAAGCGTGCGGCATGGAGCAGCATCAACGAAAGAAGTGCATGGGTCTTTGGCCGGTCGCAAACAGAATGTGATGACAGTAATCGCGTCAACCGAATTGCTTCGTGAGAAAACTCTGCGCGGACCAATCGTTCACCCTGTGATGCATTGTACCCTTCGTTGAAAAGCAGATACACCGCCTTCAGTACCGTGTCAAGACGAGTAGCAAGATCCGTACCTCCTGGGATTTCGAATTGCGGACGAATTTCGCGCAGCATCCGTTTTGCACGAACGAGTCGTTTATGAATCGTCTCTTCGGAAGAGAGGAACGCACGACCTATCTCCGCGATGCTAAAGCCGCATAAGATTTTCAGGATGAGTGCAATTTGGGACTCTACAGAGATCAAAGGATGGCAGCACACAAACAACATTCGCAGCTCATCGTCCCGTACCTCATGATCGAGGAAAAACTTGTCGGTGCTTTCCCCTTCCAAACCGTACCAAGATGCAATATCCTTTTCTTTCGCGATGAATGTCTGTCGCCTGCGAAGGACATCGAGCGCCCGGTTCCTGGCTACCTGCATAATCCAGGCCGGTGGATTATCGGGAATACCACTATACGGCCATTGCTGAAGTGCCTTTAATAACGCCTCCTGAACCACATCCTCTGCTAGCTCCAGGTGTTCCATACCGAATATCCGCGTCAATGTTGAAACAATACGAGCCCCTTCACGCCGGAAGAGATTATCGACCATATAGTGGGTCTTATTCGGGATATCCGATTCCATTATTCCGGCACTTCAATCTTCATCACTTCTCTCACCTCAACCTTGCCCCCGAGGTGGAAGTCGGGATACTCCTTTGAAATTTCTACCGCCTCATCCAGACCGGAGGTCTCGATCACGAAAAACCCTGCCACCGATTCCTTCGACTCTGCAAACGGACCGTCAATAACAATTTTACCCTTTTTATGCGAAAGAATCTTTCCTCCCGGGAGCAACGGTTCTCCCGATTGATATTTCCCCTGATTTCTCAACTTATCGACCCAGGCAAACCACTTGTTCATCTGCTTCTGTGCTTCTTCCGGGGACAAATCGTCATAGAATCCGCCGTGAAATATGAGCATATACTTTTGAGGCATAATTACTCCGGTATTAAAATATGATGAAAAACAAAGTTATTCAACTATACGACGAATAAAAACAGACGAACGGGACATCTTTAGCCCCCTCCGAGCTTATTTTAAAATCACCAGAACGGGTTTGGCTGACGATTTTTTATTTACACTTCCCAATTGACCCCTTGAATTATCCCCCCAACAGTAAATCTCTCCCGATGTAACGGCAGCACACGTATGTGAAAAAAATGTATTTCCTCCAGCGCTTACCGATACTGCCTTTTCAGAAAGTTGAACTTGTCTAAAAAAGGTGTGATTTTTTTTTGAACCTTCTCCCGGCTTACCGGTCCGGTTTGTGCCGGCACAAAAGACAATTCCAGCATGATCCAGCAAACAGGTGTAAAATGCACCCATGGTGACCGCCTTTACCGGGTTGTCAAGTTGAAACCTGGATGGAATATACAACAGCTCGTTCTCTCTTCTCAAACCGGAGTACGCTTCTGTCATAGCTCCCCAGCAGTAAAGCTCATTCCGGCCCGTGAGGGCACAATTATGGCCGCTACCCGGACCTGTGAAAATAGAATTGAATCTAATATCTGTATTAACTTTCACAGGTCTGAACTGGTCTTTACCGATACGGGAATCAATACCCAATCTACCCGATCGGTAGTCTCCCCAGCAGTACGCTTTGCCTTCTAATGTAATGGCACAGGTATGAATACCTCCGGCACTTACCATCGAAAAGGTCTTGTTCGAATCAACATGACGGGGTACGTTGGAATACGGTTCACGAATTCCCGTTCCCAACTGACCGTGCCAGTTCCCTCCCCAACAAAACAGTTTATCATTCATGGTAATAACGCAGCTATGCGTTCCTCCGCTGCTTAATGATTTGAATTTCAAATCACCCGACACCTGCACGGGAACAGAACTATCATCAGTTGTTCCATTCCCGAGTTGCCCAAACCGGCCATGTCCCCAGCAGTATATCTCATGATTTTCGGTAAGGCCACAGGTATGCCTGTCACCGGCGCTCACTGAAATAAACCTGGTATATATTTTAACTGCAACCGGTTTAATTACTTTTAGATGCTCCTCCGTACCATATGACTGTAAGCCAAAAACAGGAAGTTGTCCGGCTGACGCATCCATTTCTCCGTTGCCAACCTGCCCCCAAATGTTAGAACCCCAGCACCAGACTTGTCCGGATTTGTCAAGAGCACATGCGTGTATGCCACCCGCGGTAACCAAGATGAAATCTGCGTTCGTCTCGGATCCAGGTGTTTGAAAAGTTAGTCCGACAGCTGACAGGATTATGAGAACTGTCCGGTTCATGGTTATGATCTCTATAAATGTCAATCACTTTAAACGGTTTAACATATTCTACTGATGATCGAGTTCCTATGGTGATCAGCTTGTTTTCCGGCTCGTTGAAACGCGGTACCATAACCGCTTCACACTCACCAGACGTTTAGATTGTGATACGATGCTTCACCTTTCTCAACGATATACCGGCCATTTATTTCGGTTTCGGATGTCACAACTACTTACTCAACTCGTATGAGATACTTTGGCCGCGTAATCGAGCCGATACATTCCGTGTCGAGGTCATCGGCCGAACCGTCTACGAGAAACTGCGCAACTATACTATTCACACACGGATGGTTAATTATGTGCGTGGATTGTGGCAGTATAAGATGGTACGCAGAGGGGAGATAACGAACTACTTCCGCGGCAATATTAGGGGGAGTAGCCGGATCCAGGTCACCGGAAATCACGAGTACGGGAGTCTCAGAATGGACCGGGTCCCAAAAGGTTTCGGTAAGCCGGGCAACCGGCCACTCCTCGCATAGAGAGCGAAATCTGTTGATCTGGGAGAGGCCGAGAAACGTACCTGATGTCATCTCACGGGCATGTTCATCGGTGATTCCGGCTATGTCTTCGGCGCATACAACCGACAATTGCATTCCAAAATAGATTTGTGACCGCACAGCTCGTCCAAATGCCTCTGAGATACGGGCGAACGGGAGAAGATTCCCATTGGCTCCTTCGTGGATGATATATGGAAGCCGGGCGGAGAGATCGGCAGAATAAAGCATGAGATGTATACGTGCGGCGAAGAGATCTCTTGTGATAAGGACGGAATAAGAATCCTGCGCAGAGTCGGGTGGTATCACAACCGTTTCGGGCGACTCATCGAGTCGTTCGAGGAAAATCTTAAACGAATTATGGAGGTCGGGAAATGCACCGTTACATTGAATATCGGCTGCGCAGTCGTCGAACAATTTATCAAGCGCTCTTTGACCGGCAGCAGCAAACGGAAGAGGGTTGCGGTAGTTTGTAGGTGAAACGCCGCGAAGCACTGCCGACCTGATTCTCAGGGGATAATGCTTCATATACGCAAGCGCTACACGCGTACCGTAGGAACCGGCATCGAGATTAATCCGGCCATATCCAAGCGCCTCCCGTACTATTTCCAAATCGCGTACTGCGTTCAAAGTTGTATACTGTGTGAGATCGGCGTATTGTTCCAGTAATTGGCGACACGCTCGCACGACTTCTGCGGTAAATGGATCACCGGAGGGGACTGGTGTACAAATCAATGGGTTCGATCCTCCGGTTCCCCGCTGATCCACGAGTACCAGCGAGCGGTGCTCGCGGCTCATAGCAAACTCGGCGGCGAACCGGGCAGCTCCTTCAATAGCGGACTGCCCCGGACCGCCTGTCAGTATGAAAATGGGATCCGGCTCCGGAGATGTGCCGGTAGCAGTTAACACCGCGATATTGAGCTCAATCATACGACTGGCCGGGAGGTCCGGATTCTCAACAACAGCCAATGACCCGCAGAGCACCTCCCCCGGCACTCCCTCGATTATACATGGAGCGAGGATATCGACCTCTTGAGTGAGCACGGCGAGTGATCCCGGCAGATATATTGCAATGAGGAGCAGCATGAGAAACGGTCTTGTGGCCATAGATTCTAATGTACTCCCTGCATTACCTTTCTCTAATATCCTACAATGTTTATCGTATCATTCACAACGAAGCATCGGTAATTTCGCTTCCGGATCATACGGATGCACAGTGTCCGGAGGTAAATCGAATGCCAGCGCAATCCGGTTCATCATATTCATGTACGACACAAAGAAAATAATTTGGGCAACCTCCTCGTTCTTCCATCCTGCATCGACGGCATCTTTAACGAATCTTACAGCATAAGAGGGATCGCTGGTGAGTTTCTCCGCAAGCACAAGAGCGGCCTGCTCTTTAGAATCGAACTCGTACATCGTGAAGTCTCTTTGAAGTGCCATCAAGAGGGAATCCGATCTACCGTCCCCATTCAATACTTTCGCGGAACTGCACAGACAGTATAAACATCCGTTAATAGACGAGACCACCGCCGCCATCATCATCTGCAGTCTGTAATCCAGAGTCGGGTTTTGCACTGCCTGGCCCAGCTCAGCCAGAGGCATTACAAGTTCGGGGTTATAGTGCCACGCCCTTATAGAATTCGGTACAGGAAATCCTGACCTCCAGTTTGAGATCATAATGTTCTCATCCGTGACATCGGGCAGGGGCAGTGACGGTATCTTTTGACTCTCCTG
>PWJF01000243.1 GCA_003560935.1 Ignavibacteriales bacterium | reverse complement strand
TGCGTGGATATTTTTCGTATAATCTGATTGACGCTGGAACGGTACCTGTCAAGCCGCTGAAGATCGCCGGTATGTTTCGCAAGATTTTCGGATGTTCTTAAATACAAATCCTGCAATAACTGGCTTTTCCAATTAGTCCATATTTTGGGATTGACGGCAGAAAGATCGGCATAGGTTAATAGATATAGCATATCAAGCTGCGCCTGTGAGCTGAACCGTGACGCGAACTCATCGATTGTTTCGTGCTCATATATATTTCTGCGGAATGCAACCTGTTCCATCATAAGATGATGCCGGATTAGAAACTGCACATCGTCAAGATGGTTCGGCCGTTTAATTCTATTCAGAATTTCTTCTGCCATATCGGCGCCGATGATCTCATGATCGTTAATGCGCCGCGGTTTTGCAATGTCGTGAAAGAGGGCAGCGAGATACACCGGCTCTTTATCTTCAAGACTTCTGTACACTTCACCGAGTACAGAATCGTGATCCGACAGCGTTTGTAATTTTTCGGCTGCTATGATCGTGTGCTCGTCGGCTGTATAATAGTGGTATTGATTATGCTGGAAAAATGCTACTAACTTACCGAATTCGGGAATGAATCGCTCAAGTATGCCCAGTTCATGCATATTTCGAAGCGCGTAGGCAGGATGCGGATCGTTTAAAATAGCCGCAAATAGTTCTCCCGCTTCCCGTGATTGCTGGACAGATTGATCGATTAACGGTGCGTGCTCTATTATATACGCGCGGGCACGATTGTCGAACGGCACACCGTGTTTTGCCTGGTGAACGAATGCCCGAATCAGGTGGATACCGGTCAGTTTGAATTTTGCGGGCAGCTCATCGGCTATGCCGATCTGCTGTCCGTCATATGTATAGAGATCGTCTGCCTGCAGAATATGGTCGCGAACCTTGCGCGGCGGGCGATAGAGATCTGCATACATTTGCGTGAAGAGTTCGTTAAACTTTCGTATTTCACGGCTATGGATGTAGTACTCCTGCATGAATGATTCTACTGCCCGTTTTCGTTCGGAGTTATGATATCCGAGTTTCAATGCTACCTGTTCCTGTAATCCGAAATCAAGATTATCATGGGTATTGCCCGTAAGAAAATGCAACTGATGCCGTACTTTGATAATGTAGTCAAGCGCTTGTACCAAGCGATTACGATGCCCAGCATTGATTTTCTCAAGGTCGTGGAATTCACGTATAAGATTTTCCGATAGTGATTGATAACGCCAGTCCGAATCGTTATGCAGCGGCAGCGGATATTCTTTGAGTGAACGGAACATCCACAGGAGTGTGTGCACATCGCGGAGTCCGCCGGCGCTTTGCTTCACGTTAGGTTCGAGCAGTTTAACGGAGTTGCCGTATTTCCGGTGACGGATATTTTGTTGTTCGATCACGTGATGTATGAAGGAGAGGTCTTTATTCGTGCACTGTATTTCGTTCATTTTTTCGACGAACTCGTCATACACATCGTTATTGCCGTAGAGGAATCGTGCCTCCAGCAGTGCAGCCCATGAATCGAAATCGGTTTTACGTAACGCAAGCATTTCATCAAAGCTTCTGAAGGCATGCCCCACATTGAATCCTACATCGAAGAGCAAATGCAGAAATGCCATCGAACTATGCTGCGCCTCCTTTTTTGATGAGGAATCGGGATACAAAATGAGCATATCGATGTCCGAGTGCGGACATAATTCGCAGCGACCGTATCCGCCGAGGGCAAGTATCGCAACCGGTTTTTTAAACGCAGGATCGAGCAGATCGAATATGTTCAGGATCAGATTGTCGGTTTCCTGCGTCAGACGTCGTGCGGTATCGAGTCCGCCGGCACTGTTCTCATGGGCGATTTGAATCTCACGCCGTGAGGCCTGATATTCTTTGAATTGCTCGTGAATGTGGACAGATTTCATATTAAAATATAATTTACGAAAGCCCGCGTCAAAGAGCAATTGTTTATAAACGATCTGCAAGTACTACGGTGGATTTCAACTGCGTAACTCCCCCGCGGTTACCGTCGTATGCTTCGAGGAGAATAACGTATATCCCGAGGCGTGCGACACGTCCGTGATCGTTGCGGCCGTCCCAGATGACACGCCCCTCCGGGCCGGACGGTTGATTGTTGAGTAGCGTTCGTATGTGACGTCCCATAGAATCGAAAATTCGAAGGCGCACCATTGCGGTTTGCTGCGGCAGGTTGTAGGAAATGATAGTGTGGTCTTCAAAACCCCCGGCATTAGGAGAAAACGGATTCGGATGAACTTCAATACTTGCAGTGGTCACGGGTGTTTCGGTAAATATGCTGTTGTGCCTGCCGGGCGTTCCGCCGAGCGGATCAGCGGACGTGCTCCAGTTTGCTGCGCTTTGCGACTCGAGGTGCGGGGAAATACGTTCGAGCGATCTCCCGCGTGTTTCGAAAACATCCTGGTGATGCCACGACGGATCGTATGCAACCGAATCGACAACCGAACCGGACGGGTCGAGCAGCATCACTTCATCACCCAGCGATGATAAACCGAGAGCTGCTCTTCCGGCGGTAATGATGTGAGCTTCGGTGCCATCTAAATCAAACCAATCAAATATTTAAGAATCGGCGGAAAGAACGGCAAACAATCCCGGCTCAATAAAAACGGATGTATCGCTCAAGGTATAACGATTGATCTGTCCGCCCGGTGTTTCCCTGTCGCGGATCGTCCAGTGCAGGAGGTCGACAGCTTGCCCGCCCGGATTGTAGATCTCAACAAATTCTGGCTGACCGTCGCGAGTATGATACAGTATTTCATTAATGATAAGCGTTTTGGGGGTATAGCGGATGAATATTTCTTCTTCAAAAATGTTATTATCCGGTTGAAGATCAGGCGGATACTCCGCTTCGGCGCGGAGAAGCGAAAAACCTGAGGGTATGTTTTCGACAGCAAAAGAGATGACTGCTGTTTCCGACGGGTTGAGTCGACCGGTATAGGTATACGAACCGATCAGCTCGGGTTCACCGTTTGCTTCATCTGTCAGTCGGTGCAGAGTTACCGAGAAGTCCTGAGCCGGTCCGAGTCCCTGATTCCGGACGATAACACTAATCTGAATATCATCGCCGGGCAAGGGGAGCGGCGGATCGAGTTCCAGCCCGGTAATAGCTATATCGTGGTTTAACCGTGCGTTTCCCGTGAAGGAATCAAAGCGTATTGTGCCGGTTGTGCCGGCGCCGTCACCCGCCAGACGAAAGCGAATGTAAAGAATGTCGTTACCTGACAGCGATTCATCCAGCATTATTGTTCGTTCTATATAATCCGTTTCACCTGAGTGGGAGAACGTTGTGTATTCCTGAAAATATTCGCCGCGATTCGTCGATATCTCAATACCCATTGTTGCATCAAACGTACCGGTGCGGCGTTCAAAGAAAGTAATGTCGCGAAGTATCCCGTCGGAAGTATCGAACGGAGGGAGGATGAGAAATTGGTTCACTGTTGCGTTGGACATAATCACGGCTCGTTCGCCTTTATGAACGATGCTTGTGGTTAAAGAGGCATCGGGTGTATTGCCGGTAAAGCTTGTATGCCATTGAAGCGGCAATGTGTTATCGGGATGATCAAAATGCTCGATCCATGGGAATGATCTCACAGGTTCGGTGATGTGGATGTCGATTGTTCGTGATGTCTCCGTTCCTTCGTTTATATCGTAGTCCACATAGGCCTGCAAAGAATGGATGCCCTGGATTAATGGAGTACTGGATAAATGGAATGTTGCCGAGTCATCGGGCGATATGACTTTGGATATATATTTCTCAGTCAACAGTTGTTCTTTATCCAATAATAAGCCCACGGTAAATCCGGAAGCAGGTTCGAGTCCGGCATTTAATATCGTTATCGTGGTGTGTAATGAATCCCCGGTTGTCGGAAGCGGCGGAGATATTTGAATACCGGCCATACGAAGATCGTGAGTATATTGGATTGCAGCATCGATACGAACATCATCGATTCGAAGCGTACCGGCGGTTCCTTCTACGTCAGGAACGATTTGAAATGCGAAACGAACATGAATTTCGTTTAATAATTGAGAAGGCAGGTCGAAGGACACCGGGATGAAGGTGTTCGCATCGGTTAATTGCGTTTCACCGATCGTGAGTGTGTCGGCATTGTTGATAAATGCACGTACCCGTATTACCGCACCGAAGGTGCCGCTCCGGCGTTCAGTGAAGGAGATTGATACCGGCCTGTACCCGGTGAAATCGAATACCGGCGTTGCAACATATTGCTCTATTGTTGCATTTCGTGTAGAAAGACGGTTGCTGCCCTGAAAGTTTTCAGTCGTAAAATCACCGTCACCGGTGCGATTATAACTTGTTTCCCATCCGGGTGGAAGAGCAGGAGTAAGTACCGATTCAAAGTTTTCCTCGAACGGAAACGTATTGATGACTGTGTCTTCCTGTCCGAATGAAGGATAGCATACGATACAGAGAGCGATGATCATTAAGAACCGGGGGATCATATCTGACTCCGCAGTTAATAAATGTATGTTTTGTGTTTATTGTTTGGTGTTTCGTGTTATCAGTTTTCAGTTGTTCGAGAGTCGTATAAACAAGAAACAAAAAACACGAAACTATTCGATCGTTTTCTCAACCCAAACTTCAACAAGATTAAGTATGGTTTCAACCGATTTCTCGAGTCCTTTGACGGAGAGCCACTCCTGTCTGCTGTGGAATTTTTCGCCGCCTGTGAAGATATTCGGTGTCGGTAAGCCTCGTTCGGTAAGCCGCGCGCCGTCTGTTCCGCCGCGGATCGGTTTCAGGTGCGGTTCGAGTCCCGCACGTCTGATAGCTTCTTTTGCGTATTCGGTTACACGCGGATCGTCGTCAAGCCAGTACCGCATGTTTCGGTAGGATTCCTGTATCTCAAGTTCAATCGATGCATCGGGGTATTCCCGCTGCAGTTCCTGCACGATATTGCGTACGATATTTTCCTTTTCTTTCATTCCTTCGTCTTCAAAATCGCGCAGCAGCATTCTCACCTGCGATGTATGCGTCGTTCCGCTTAATTGATTGGGATGAATATATCCCTCGCGGTCCGCCGTCCGTTCGGGAGAAATGTCCGGCGGCAGCCGGTCGATGAAAGCGGAGACAATACGAATGGAATTGATCATAATATCTTTTGCATAGCCGGGATGTATATCGCGGCCGGTTACCCGCACGATGGCGGTCTTTGCGTTAAAGGTCTCGTTGCTGATCTCGCCCATCGTACTGCCGTCGATGGTATATGCAGCGTCCGCTCCGAACCGTTCGATATCGAAGTAGCCGATGCCCGTGCCGATTTCCTCGTCGATGGTAAACGACACCCGGATATCGCCGTGCCGGTACTGACCGGGATTGCGGACGAGCGTTTGCAGTGCGGTCATGATAGCCGCGATGCCCGCTTTATCGTCGGCGCCGAGCAGCGTGGTACCGTCCGACGTGATGATGTCATAACCGACGGCGAGTTCGAGCGCGGGATTTTCTTCGACGCGTATCACCTGCGATTCGTCGCCCGGCAGCACAATGTCGCCTCCCTGATAATTGCGGTGGATGACCGGCTTTACATTCGCGCCACTCACTTCGGGCGAGGTATCCATATGCGCGAGCAGTCCGACAACCGGCACCCTGTCCCTGGCGGGATGGTCTTCAGGAAGATTCGAGGGAAGCGTTGCCATCACGATACCGTATTCGTCTATTTCTATGTCGCGCAGGCCGAGGGCACGCAGTTCCTCCGCGAGCATTTTGCCGAGTTTCAGTTGTCCTTTGGTACTCGGCACCGT
>PWJF01000510.1 GCA_003560935.1 Ignavibacteriales bacterium | reverse complement strand
CCGCGCCATATTTTTTGATACAGAAGTTCAAGCTGAGTTCGACTTCGTTCCTGGCGAAAAAAACGTGGAGGACTTCTTAAAAATGGCGCGAATAGGAGTTGGGGGCGGGACAGATTATACGCCCGCACTAAAGAGGGCCACGCAATTAATAGCTGGTGGAAAATCACAAAACAAAGCATACGAAAAAGCAGACATGATAATGATCACAGATGGATATTGCGCCCTCGATCCTGACCACGTAACCAGTCTCATAGAATGGAAAGAACGCAACAAAATTTCGTGCTATACTATCCTGATTGGAGAGGATTCACTGGGGGATTTAAAAGCATGGAATAATAAAGTTTGGCGCCTGCTAAACCTGGAGGAATCCGGTGACGACGTGGCGGGCGATCTATTCGAGGAAATATAACGAAAGGAGGCTAACAAAATGCCTAAATATCCTGATGTAAAAGTCCAGCTGGTCGGTAACGATGGGAACGCATTCGCCATTCTCGGGCGGGTGCGCAGTGCTCTTAAAAGAGCAGGCCACGCAGAAGCTGTAGAAGAATACTCCAAAGAAGCCACTTCAGGCGATTATGATAACCTGCTCGCAGTGACCATGGATTATGTTGACGTGGAATAAGCGTTTGACCAAATTCTAAGGAGGATGAGAACCATGACCCGAAGTGTTGAAAATCTAAGAGCGATCGAGGGCGGCAATGCCGTTGAAGTGGAATACCTCGGTTATTTGCTTTGGTCAACAGTCAGCGACGTTCTAAAAATTCCCACAGAAGACTTAGAAGCCGCACTGGCTGAATATGGCTTGGAGAAGTTTATGCCGAGGAAAATCAATCCCCGTGATGCTTTTCGTCGCGTCACCAAAGGGTTCGAATTCAAGCGCGAACCCTATGGCAAAGGCACCTACACCAACTTGCTCGTGCGTGATGTAAAATACGCCGAAGGAGAGGTCATTCGCCAACTCGTCCGCGAGGTGGTGGATGGGGAGAATAAGCGACTGGATTACATGCCAGTTCTGCAGTTGGAGATCGGGGAAGCGGGCGATGTGGGCATTACCCCTCTGGTTGACCCCTTGACTCCATCAGAGAAAGTGGTGAAAGAATCGCTGCCGCAACTCCAAGAAGATGCGTGTAATCATTACGACGGCACGCACGTCCGCTACATGATTCAAATCATTTTAAGGCAGTGCGATCCCGTCTCTGTAAGGCCCAATGGCGGGGTAGAATTCATCCCGCAAAAATACGCAGAGACAGTGGAAGCTGTGAAGGGGCTTTGTAAACGTCTGAACCAGTACCAGGGGCGCGTGAAAATGTATAGCGTGCCCGTTATAGATGCCACTGAGCACAGAGAAATGATTGGAGAAAACTTGGAGGAGCAAGTGCTTACTGGCTCCACTTCATTAATCCAAGAAATGAAGAACGTTATGGAGAACCCCGCACAGGGAATTAGCACGAGAGCAGCGAAAGGGTTTGCCGATCGTATTAAATCACTGAAAGACTTAGTGAGCGAATACGAAGAAATGCTGGAGACGCAAGCCACTACTGCGCGCGCCAACTTAGACATAGCAAGGCAGCAAGCCATCAAGCTCATGGAATTGGCTTCTGAAGACAGTTAAACAGAGAGGAGGAACAACTATGCCTAAAGTACTTTTTCAGCTTTACATCGACACCGCGCAGTACAATTACCTCGCCCAGAAGTCTAAAGAGGATGGACGATCCCGGGCTGCTATAGTGCGAGAAGCAATCAGTGAATACAAGAAAAAGAACCCGCCTAAAGGAACGGTGTATAACAGGAAAAAGTAATAACGCGCCCTGACCAGCGACGATGTTGCTGGGTGGGGCATTTTTTTTTGCCTATTTTCCTGGCAAGCATTAACGAAATTGAGCAAACCTGTATAATAGAACAAAAAGAAAAAGGAGGCAAAATGAATGGGAGCGAAAAAGTGGACAACGTCTGAGCTGGTAATATTGGAAGAATGCGTCACGCGCTTTCTTGACCCCAACAATACCGAGACTGGTGAGACGCTCATCAGACGTATAATGGAGAAAACAGGGCGTCCCGAATCGGGGACCAGGTCCAAATTCTATCACGAAGTGGCAAGAAAAAGGGAGGAAAAAGAATCGAACGCGCGCGCTGCTTTAGGAGACGCTGCTATGGAATTAACAAGCATCACCATAACGTGTCGCATCGCTGAAGTGATTCAAGAATTAAATGACCTCGCAAAAGAGATTCGCACGTTGGAGCAATGGGCGCAAGACACGCTGAATATCAAAAAGCGACTCGAATACAACGTGGATCCCCAGGGGGTAGTAGAAAGATTGAACAAAACCCAGAAGTGAGCGCCCTTTATTTCAAATCTAAGCCAACAGATTTGCGCGCTAAGCAATTTTAGGTAGTGGGCGTGTATATTTACATTCGCCCGCTACCTTTGCTTTACTCTCGACACAAAAAATGCGCCTCTCAGCGCGTGTAGCTTCTGAAAGGCGCAACCAGTTAGGAAGGGGGCTCACCGGATAACAATAACAACAAGCGGAAAGACTTTATTTGTCTTTCAATTTCGCGGCAGTGACGATCGCTTCACGTATAGCAAAAGCAGCTTTCTTTACGCTACTGCCCACGATCCACGCGAATACCAGCGCCACGATATACAGCACAGGCTCAGGGTCAATACCGAGGCCCAGTCCCTGGTTTAAAATCACCAAAATACCAGTTACCACGGCAACCCAAAATTCCTCCTGCTTCCAAATAGGCTCTTTCATCATATCACTCCTCCAAAGATTCTTTTGATGATTCGCTTAATAAAACCCCATATCCTACTGAACAACCCCTTCTTCTCTATATTTTCATCAGGATTGTCGGGATTATTGGCGTACTTACTTCCAAAATAAACGCCTAAAACATCGCAAATAGTCTGCGCTGGAATAATGAAAGAAGTGAGCCAAGAGCCAGCAAAAACAAGTCCTATTGGCTCCATAGTATCCTTCCTCCAAACCCGACTTCCTGAATCACCCCCTTCGACAAACGAAGTTCTTGATTGTATAAGCCCTTCCATAGCCACTGGAGAGTTCCAAGAGATTCCGCCAATATTAGCAGAAACATTTACAGCCAAAACAGTATTAGTAGTCACGCCCGTGGTCCTGCCTGATTTAATGATAGGATCGCCAGGCTTTACTGACGCGTGGGCATAGTTCTTTACGTCGCCAATCCCCCAAAATTCTTCAGAAGCGAATCCCCTGATCGGCCTGACCAGCGCAGCGTCTATATTACACGCTTTGTTATCCATCGCTGATTCTTTCATACCCCCAACTTTTACGAGTTTGCCTGCTATGCTCATACCGCCATCCAGCGGACCAGGCTGAACGATGGGGTGGCCAATAGGAGGGTGTGATGGATCGTTATTCTTAGTGTCGCTGACCACGTGCTCATTAGTGATAAGAAAGGGATCGTTGTTCTCTTTGTCCCACACGATGCCTCCAAGCGTCCCGGCAGTAATATCAATGGATCCAAAAGAGATCCCGCCAATCAAGGGGTCATAATAATCAGTGGTCTTCATCAGCCGAACTTCTCCCTCATAGTGATAGACGATCTTCACTCCATCTATCTCAGTGGGCAAGTCTTGCGCTTGCTGAAGAGTGAGATGCCCTTTGGCCAGTCCTACATTGATAATTTCGTCGCCATCTTTATCAATTTGAGGCTGGTTTTCCCACGTGGAAATAAGCTCATTTTGGGCAAAACGCTTTTTTAAGTCTTGCTTGAATTTCTCTTTAGACACTTTCATTTATACCCCTCCTATTCTCCAGCAAAATGATGTTCGCGTGTATGAGCATCCACTTCATCTTCTACTGGGGGTGTGGATTCTTCGAGCGTGAACGGCATGGGCATATTATGGCCTTCGCGATAAGTGGTGATTTCACGGTAAACAGAATCTCTTTTATTTTTCATGAGCCAAGCCATTAATCCAAACTGCCCAGTGAATAAACTAAACACAGCCACGATAAGCGTGCCGGGCTCCATCCCCGTCAAAATGAAATTTCGCAAAACCACAGCGACGAATATGACCAACAAAATAAGCATCACCACTATTAGCTTTTTGCTGAAAGTGCCACTTGCTTCTTTTTCCAACAACTTCTCCACTCTCTCAGAATCTTTTTCGCACTCATCGTCTAAAAAAGAATACAGCCTTTTTTCCATCTATCTCCCCTCCGTATCAATTTTGATATGGTCCCCGTGACCAGTGACTCGAATTGGAGGCAGCTTGGCGTCTCTAAGTCTTTGATTACATACTCCAACAATATAAGTTATCCTGCCCACCGTCACGATCGTGTCTTGGATTTCAGTCAGAAAAGCAGGTTCATTAGTCATGACTCCGTCCGTCTCTATTCCAACGCGCCTGATTAGCTGAGGGAGCGGGCCGGAAGGAGGCTGGACTGGCGGAGGGGGCGCGACTTCTTTGCGCGGAAGACTAAGCGCCTTGGCGATTCCCTCTGCCGTTGCTTCTCCAATGCTTTCGAGCGTTCCTGGTCTCTTCACCAACGCTGCTTCCCTCGGGTTAGTGATAAAGCAGTACTCAGCCAGCACGCACGAAGTCGGAGGGAGTCTGAGAATGGCGAAATTGGCGCGCTTTTTGCCTCTATTGGCGATGCCTAAAGTGGACAAATAAGCGTGTATAGCGTCGTGTATAGCGTGCTGATTATTTATGGTTTCTGATCTCAAAGTCCCGTTGTAAATAAACGTTTCAAACCCGTGCGCATTTGGGTCGTGGAAGCCGTTAAAATGCGCAGAGAATAAGAGTGCCGCGTTGGCATTTCTCGCAACAGCTGCTCTATCAGCAAAACTAACATCCACGTCAGAATTTCGAGTCATTACGACTTTGCACTCAAAATTCTTCTCCAACTTAGCTTTAGTGAAACGGCACACAGTCAAGTTCAAATTCTTTTCCACGAGTCCATTCCCCGTGGCTCCAAATTTGGTCAATCTTCCATCCCCGCCGTGACCCGGATCAAGCACGACAGTTTCCATAATTCCATTACCTCCCCCAGCCGAAATTGGAAAATCCCTTGGGTTACCCCACAGCCCGCTGCCTAAAGCAGCAGCACTATACTTTCGAAGTTCTGCGTGTAAGTGGATCAGCGTCGATCTTCCAGTACTGCCTACCAAGCCAACAGAACTGCCTTTTTTTAAAGTCTGTCCCTTCCTAACGTCTATCCTGTGTAGGTGTTGAAAAACAGCCAGCGCATTTCTTCCAGCGACGTGCTGAACGACAGTGAGCCCTCTGTCGCCAAAATCCCCCACTGCGTGAACGGGACCAGCGTAAGGAGTTAAAACGGGTATATTGTAGGGGCCATTTCTGCGATTCTGCTCAGGGATTCCAAAATCAATCCCGTTGTGATGGATTCTTTTTCCAGTAAAGGGATCATTTCTCCAACCAAAATCACTGGTGACCCTCCAGCCCATAGATAAGTAATAATCCACAATATTCAATTCTTCACCTCCTAAAAGAATAATATCCGAACCAACGCACCTATAATTATTCCAGCCCCAGTGAGGTAAAGTGCCGCAAGTTTAATTCGCTTATTAAACAGCCTGTCACCCTCATCAATACCTCTTTGGTGCTCTTGTTCCTTATCTTCATCAATCGCTTGCTGAGTTTGCAGTCCGGATTGGAAGGCGTTCCAATCAGTCACATGATATTCAAATCTACTTTCCAGATTCTCAATCATAGGTTTAACTCCATTGTGCTTTTTGACTTCATCAGTTAGATTTTCAAACTCCTCGCACATCATCGTCTTTAATTCTTCGAATTTCTCATCAACT
>PWJF01000003.1 GCA_003560935.1 Ignavibacteriales bacterium | reverse complement strand
ATGAGAACGCGACGCGACGAAGTTTTTCTTGCAACAAAAACACATGACCGCACGTACGACGGTACACTTCGTCTGTTTGAGTCAAGTTTGAATCGCTTACAGACCGATCGTATCGATTTATACCAGGTGCATAATGTTCGGATAAATAGCGATGTAACCGATGCGCTCGGCAGTGACGGCGCCGTTCGCGCCATTGAACGTTTACGGAATGAAGGAGCCGTACATTACGTTGGTATAACCGGTCATCGCGATCCGGACGTTCTGCTTTGGGGTATTCGTGAATACGATTTCGACACGCTTCTCATGTCGCTCAATGCCGCCGACATCCATTACAAACCTTTCCAGACAGAGCGGCTGGAAACAGCTGTTAAGAAACAAATGGGCATCATCGCCATGAAAGTACCCGCACTCGGCAGAATATTCAAAGAGGACGGCATCACCTCGATGGAGCAAGCGCTGGGTTACGTATATTCATTTCCGGTGAATACTGCAATAGTGGGGATATCAACAATTGCGGAGCTTGAGGAGAATGTACGAATCGCACGTAATTTTAAACCGTTTTCGAAAGAAGAGATGACTCAACTTGAGCGCCGCACCGAACCGTATTATCGCGAGCCGAATTTTTTCAAGTTTTACTGGTGATCGTGTGTATGTAGTTTCTCTGCGTCGCTGGAAAGACCTTGAATACAGTCACCGCAGAAGTATAACAATTTATAATCCCCGATTTCCCGCTCGACCAGCATGTCTTTGGAGAACTGTTCTCTGCAAATTGAACATTTGTCTCCTGCATTGCTGCCTCCTTCTCCCGATCTCCGCATAATAATCCCCCACCCGTAGAAAATAAACAATAACAGGAGAATAAGAAATATAATGGATAGGGTAACGTACATTTCAGAATGATTAAAGTTTTACACTAACCGAGACACCGTCACGGATCGGGATAATACTGCTGAAGAAATTGTCCGAATTAAATATTGCTTTGTTGTATTCGACAACACCGGCGGTCTTGTGGTCCTGTTCCGGTTCTGTTACCTGTCCGTGCCAGAGCACATTATCGGATATAAGTAAACCGTTCTTTTTCAATTTCGATTTTGCCGTATCGAATACTTTCGGGTAATCTTCTTTGTTGGCATCGTTAAAGATAATATCATAGTGATCGTTTGATTTCGATAATATATCAATTCCATTACCCCTGTGAAATGTTAAAGTTGAACGGAGGATATCGACGCTTCGGAGGTATTCCTGTGCGCGGTTAATGTTTTCTTCGCTGTGTTCCGTACAAACGACCGTGCCGGTATCCTTCATCCCGAGTCCGAACCAGAGCGCCGAATAGCCGAATCCGGAACCGATTTCAAATACTTTTCTGGCATTCGATATTCTTGTCAGAATATATAACAGTTGGCCGACTTGCGGTCCGACTATCGGGAAGTCGTTTTCATCTGCGTACCGTTCCATTTCTTTAAAGATGAAATGGCGGTCCATTATATGTATATCGAGATATTTTTCAAGATTATCGGTAAAGAGATATGACATGGATCTGCCTGTAGTGTTGAATTATTCCCCAATATACGAAACATCGATGTATCTTGCAATTTCTCAGCGGTGGGAAGCCGCATAAAATCATTTCTCATTTTTAGTAATAAGGGCGTTTAAAATAACAATAATGCGTAAAGAAAAGACGGATTACCTTATATATAAAAATGGTACAAGATTTGAGATAGATAACAATAGAATCGAACTGTAGGAATTATGGACGCTTTTAAAAATAGAACAGCAATTATCGCTCTCGGCGACACCAATTTGCGTGACGCCGGAACGGGTCAATTTTTACTCGAACTACTTTCTCAGGCGGAATTGCCGGAGAAAGTGGATATATATAATTGCGGTACCACCCCTGAATGTTTTGACGGCGATATACGTGAATACAATCGAATCGTTCTTATAACGGCGCACGGACACGGTGATGCTGCTGGGGAAATCTTGTTTACATCAATAGCGTCCGACATCAAACATGTGCTCAAAGGATTACCAGCCCCACTTCAGAGAACAAAAGATCAACTTATAGAATTATTTAATGCAACAATTAGTAACAGAGATGTCGAGTGGATACTGATAGGCATAGAACCCAAGAGTGTCGGCCCGGGACAATCGATCTCGGATGATGTAATAAAAGCAGCTCCCCGGGTTTTAAATTTTATAAACGATCTTTTATGGGAATCGGCGCACGATCAATTGATTTAAAATCAATGAGCGAAGCGAATTTATCATTAATATAATTACAGATAAGCCATGTACCCTTCTCTACCTATGAGGCTTGTCGATATTCGGGGGGATGAAGGAATTATCGACACAGGGGAAGACAGATATCCGATCCATTTGCATTTTCTCGATTCCGTGAATGTGGGCGATTGTGTGCTTGTTCAATTAGGATTTGCCGTTCAATTGGTTGAACGGCAAAGTTTATCGCCGAAACCGAATACTACCATCGCTGCACTTCGCTCTGAGATTGAGAAGCAATTGGCAGGATCCGATTTTACGGTTCTGCTTACATCCGGTACACAAATAGCCAGTTTACAATTGAACGGCATCAGGTATACTCTACCGCCGAATTTACACTTTGCGTTTGGACCGGGCTGTCCAACCTGTCTGACACCCGTTGGTTATTACCGGAGCGTATTTGAACTTGCACAACGGGAGTCCACTATAGTCGTTACTTTCAGTGATGTTGTGAATATGCCAACACCGGGCGGAACACTCCATTCATTACGAATGGCGGGTAATGATGTGCGTGTTGTACATTCTCCGTATGATGTATTGCGAATTGCCGAATGGAACCCATCGAAGGAGGTTATCCTTGCGGCTGTAGGGTATGATATAATGGCTGCAACGGTGGGTATCACTTTGAAAGAAGCAATACATCGTGAAATTCGGAATCTATCCTTGTTTTCTTCGCTCCATAAGCGGGATGTCTTCCTGCGCGAATATATATTTCAATCAGAGAGGACTATTGACGGTGTTGTTTGTTCACCCCATGACGCAACGGTTGAGGGTATTAATTCGTATAAGTTTATTGTCCAGGAATTAAATCGCGCATTTTCCTGTGTCGGATTTACTGCCGAAGAAGTCCTCAGCGGCGTCGTCGATATTATACGCCAGGTAAAAACGAAAAAGCTGACAATGCATCATGGATCAGAGTGCAATTGCCTCAAGGCGGGAAATACCAGGCTGCGCTCTACCATTAATGATGTCTTTACCGTATCGGATAACCGGTGGTCGTCCGGTAAGATAGCCGGGCAAGGAAAATATATTCTTTGCGAGAAATTCCAGGATTTCGACGCAATAAAAAAATTCGATATTCAACCAGATGAATTGTTGACCATGTCCGGATGCAGCGGGCGTGATATACAACTCGGTTTAAAACTTCCGCTCGAATGTCCGATGTTCGCAAAGCACTGTAATCCGGCTAATCCAGTCGGCGCCGCAATGATCTCTTCGGACGGTTTATGTCACACATGGTACCACTCTTCACATAAATTCAAACTACAAAACAACGAGTAAGTATAGACAGGAATTATTATTCTTTTTTTTCTGTTATTCATTGGTGGCCTCGGCGTGGTGGGATGGACGCTGCAAAAGTATAAAGGATTACAAACCTATATGGACCGAAATAGCACTCTCGAACTGCTGCACGAGCATACGAAGAATGAGAGTCTGCGCAAACATGCGTACAGTGTAGAATCCGCGATGCGCTACTACGCCCGTAAATTCGGTGAGGATGAAGAGCGCTGGGGTATAACGGGACTCATTCACGATTTCGATTATGAAAAACATCCGACACAGGAAGAGCATCCGTATGTCGGCGTCAAGATACTCGAGGAAAAAGGGTATCCCGAGGATATCAGGCGTGCGGTACTCGGACACGCTGTATATACAGGAACACCGCGAGATACATTGATGGCTAAGACTTTGTTTGCCGTCGACGAATTAACGGGGTTAATAACAGCCGCCGCGCTTGTTCGACCGAGCAAGAAGATAGCCGATGTACAGGTATCGTCGGTAAAAAAGAAAATGAAAGATAAAGGATTCGCCCGTCAGGTTAATCGTGACGAGATACGGCAGGGCGCCGAAGAACTCGGTATCGAGCTTGGCGAACATATTGATAATGTTCTCAATGCTATGAAAGAAATTCCCGATAAATTAGGTCTATAGGAAGCTATAATGAAACATCTCGAAGGGAAAAAAGTTCTTATAGTTGCCGAAGAGTTATATGAAGACCTCGAACTCTGGTATCCTTATTATCGGTTAAAAGAAGAGGGAGCAATTGTTACAATTGCTGCACCGAAAGAAGTCGTGATCGACGGTCATATTATTACCTCAAGAACTCCGCCCGATCTGCCGGCATTTTGCAGAGCGATAATAGAACATTTTCACGATTGATTTCGCGGAATCGCAAAACCAACCGGATAGACTCTCCGATATCAAAGTGCGAACTTTCAAGACATTTTTCTCGTTAATTAGTTAAGAGAGTAGGGTGTGGGTATAATTTAACAACTTTTATACGAAGTATATGAAAATGAAACAAGACGGCAGCCGTCTTATATTGTTGCTTATCGATGATTTAATCTTTGTTTCGAAAGTCTCAATCGCCGCAAAAGATATCGGAACCGAGACACGGGTTCTTACGAAATCCGATCTGGATGATATCGAAAGATTAGTCGGCATTGCAGATCTCATTCTGGTCGATCTCAATGCCGAACATCTGAAGCCGCTTGAGTTTATACGAAACGTAAGCAATCTACCGACAAGCAGAGATACAAGGATAGTATGCTTTGTGTCTCATATTAATAATGATCTTATGAACGTGGCCAAACAGTTCAAAGGAGTTACGGTATTAACGAGATCTCAATTTGTGGATCAATTGAAGGGAATTCTTGAAGGGGTTAAAGAATCATGAATGGAAGTGCAGTCGTTAAAAAACATAGATTGAAACGAAACACCGATATACTCTCTCTTGTCGGTAATACTCCAATAGTACAGCTCAGGAAATTATTCCGCCGGTTTGATGATATTCCGGTTTATGCAAAACTGGAGTGGTACAATCCGGGAGGATCGGTGAAAGACCGCCCTGCACTCAATATGATCCGTGAAGGTGAAGAGTCGGGACAATTAACCCCGGACAAGATTATCATTGATGCAACAAGCGGAAATACCGGTATCGCGTATGCAATGTTCGGTGCGGCGCTCGGGTATCGTGTTACCCTTGCATTGCCGGGCAACGCAAGTCCCGAACGTAAAAAAATACTCAAGATACTCGGCGCTGAACTTATTATCACCGATCCGATGGAAGGATCGGATGGTGCTATTCGAAAAGTACAGGAGTTGGTGCATAAATATCCGGACAAATATTTTTATCCCGATCAGTATAATAACGAGGCGAACTGGAAAGCTCATTATAATACAACCGCGCCGGAAATAGTACGTGACGCCGGCGGCACGATTACACATTTTGTTGCAGGGCTTGGCACAACGGGCACATTCACCGGTGTGGCTCGCCGGCTGAAAGAAGTGAACGAAACCATACGGTGTGTCGCCGTGCAACCCGATTCGCCGCTTCATGCTATTGAAGGATGGAAACATCTGCCGACGACTATGGTGCCGGCAATTTATGATGAATCGCTTGTCGATGAATTACTGGAAGTTACAACCGAGGAAGCATACGCTTTTGTTAAAAAAGCGGCACGTGAAGAAGGGCTGCTTATCGGGGTGTCATCGGGAGCGGTACT
>PWJF01000066.1 GCA_003560935.1 Ignavibacteriales bacterium | reverse complement strand
GCACGACCAGGTTAGACACCAACATCGAGCATCACCATCACCTGGTGTGTATCTATTGCGACAAAGTAATCGATATTTCGCACGACGCTCTATCAAATTTACCAATACGGTCGCTGCCGCTCGGCGGTTTCCGGGTGATAAATCATCAGGTTGAGATTAAGGGTGTGTGTGAAACGTGCCAGAAAAAATCAAAATATAAAAAGAAAACAAAAACCACGAACTAATCTATAAGGAGGACAATATGGATAAGCAGAAACTCATCGACGGTTTAAATGAGGATTTATCGAAAGAACTCGGAGCGGCGATCCGCTACATGCACCAGACTGCCGTTGCCGAAGGATTTAACGGCGAAGAATTGCGCGAGATACTCCGTCCGGATATCAACGAAGAGATCGCTCATGCGACATATTTAATGGATAAGATCGTTGCACTCGGCGGAACGCCCACGACAAAAGCCGCCGATTTCGAAAAACATACCGACGTAAAGAAAATGCTGGAATACGATCTGAAAATGGAACGGGAAGATATCGAGAACTACAAAAAGCGCGTCGAACAGGCGGACGCCGTCGGTGAAATAGGGTTGAAAGTGAAGCTGGAGGACATCATTGCGGAAGAGACGGAACACGCGGAGCAGATCGAGCGGATATTGAGGGGATTTAAGTAATTGAATATTTATTATTTTTGAATTATGAATTAATCAGGGGTGAATTCATTTCCCCCTGATTAATTTTAACCTACCAAACCTTTCCTATCTGGATACATACCATATACCCGTACAAAGGCGATATTTAACAAGATGCTTATACCGGCAGAAACCGAAAGCTTTATGTATGGGTTCTTAAATCCATAGCCATAGAGCATTCCTGAATCAACTTTCGGGAGGATCTTCAATGGTATTATCGTTCAGCACACAATTCGCGGATTGCACAAATCCCGAAAATGAAATTATTAACATGAGAGAATACAGAATTTCCTTTATCATTTAATGTTGTCTTTCAATGATGCTAATTGTATCTGTCCTTCAAGCTTGGTGGTCAGAATAACATGACACGGGAAGCCGATTTCAGTCGTCACTATCGGACCGGGAGGATGCAGCCGTGTTGCATAAACCCTGATAGTACCGGGATATGTTTTGACAGATTCTATCTGTGTTTCTATCATTCCGGTATACTGCATTTCAAGATGAAGAAGTATAACAGACTTCTGACCAAAATCAATTGTTCGTAACTTATTGAGCAAACTTTTACCGCCCAATTTATTCTCCAGATACAATTGAGCTTCTTCGATCGAATTGAATAGTTCCACCTCGGGAGTTTTCCGCGTAAACCCGTTCGATTCATAACTATCCTGGATAATATGGGCGCCCCTGGCGATTGTCGAAAATTCGATTTCCGTCCCTATCGCCTTTGTGTCGGTTATTAAATCACAACCGGTCAGGAGTACTACACATAACACCAATATGATTGGAGTTCTCATTGTATTGCCTCATTTCTTATATAACCGGGCAAACATAAACCGGATTACCAATCTTTTGAACCAAGCGGCGGTCCCGAGACTCCTGCGAATGCAACTCTTCCGTCTTTCGCTACGGTAAACGACCACGTACGCCGGTAAATGCATCCAGCGGGACAGTCCCCCCACCCGACACTGTAGTCCAGTTGTATTTTATCAGAGAACGCTTTTGCTCGAATATCATTCCCGTCGCCTATAATTCCGTTCGGTTCCGCCCACGCAACTTCTTCTATCGACGCAAATTTTTCCGATAACGCGATTGTATTGAGCGGGTTATTTGTATATAATAGCGCCCAGTTTGTCATTTCGTCGTGGGAATAATATTTTTTAATATATAGATCGTATTTTTCAATTAACCGGTCGATCGGTTCATAACCGGTGAAACGATGTCCGTCCTTCCATTTTTGTGCCCATGACTCCGACCCGTCGTGACCGACAATAATTTGGTCAAGCATACGGTCGGGGCGAGCACGAATCGTGAACTCTTCTATTACCGTATCACGTTCCGCTATGTGATCGGCATGATACACATGAACAAGAGCGTTAAAAAACGATCGTATCATATGTTCCGGCAATTCGACGATAAACCGTTCGGGTAATTCATTATCAAATATGTGGCGGAATGTGAGTTGTGCCGCATCCCATTGATACAAATCTTGCACGTCTGTTGGAACGGAAGAAACATCAGCAGGTGGTATTTCGATGATATCAAACACCTGTCTGCGTGATCCCGTATCCATAAGCAAATCACAACTCGCCATTGTGAATGTTAAAACAAAAAGTGTAATAATGAATGCATCGTATCTTTTCATATTGATCACTCCACATCACATCGTCATACCGATATACTGATCAGCAGCTTTGAGTAAAAAAACGTCATCGGTTATTGAATCGATAACTCTCACCACAACATCTACTGTAATATGCGGACCCCATTTGGGTCCGTTGCGCGCGACCTTTTCCAGCTTAAATTCCGGGACGGATTCGGGACGCTCTTCATCGGAAAACGTTGATTCCCAAACCTCGCTATCATTAATCACCCATATTCGTGTAGCATCGATATCCGGCGAAATAGCCATTGAGTCAACTGCAGTAACCCAGATAATGGCAATTAAAGGTTGTCCATCCGGCGGTGCAACCGGTTGAAAATCTCGCCACATATAGGTTTCGAGTATATATTCTCTGTCATCGATCACTATTGTTTCCGGAGCCGATAATAATTCGTCCAACCGCATTGAAGGACGATCCACCGGAACGATTAAGTCACAAGAAGCAAAGAATATTATTAAAAATATCCAAAATATTTTAATCATAAGACAAAAATAAGAATATGTGATGTAAGGAATTTATACAAGGGCACGAAAGAGCACTACTATTTCTATAAAACTAATTCTTTGTGTTTCTTCGTGATCTTAGTGGATTTTTGTGTATCTATCGATCTTTGATTTTCTCCAACCGCATTTCCGCGGTTCGGCGAATATTCGCATTTGTATTTTCATCAAGTACAGTGCGATAATATCGCGCGGCTTCTTCGTACAGTTCCATCGACTCAAGCGACTCCGCCGCAAGCATCATTGCCCCGATGCGGTATTCACCTTCGGGATAGAGACGGAGCGTTTCACGAATCTTTAATACCGCGGTGCCTCGATAATCCTGATCGATAAGAAATCGTGCGCCGTTAATACGGAATCGCGCCGACATCAGGTCGACTTCCGCGGTATCCTCATCGACCCGTCTTCGCGGTGAACCGTGAAGAACCGTAGTGCGCGGAACCGGCCGGTCTTCGTCAATCCGGTCAGGCACAGAAAGCATATCCTCCATCGCAAGCCGCAGCAGTAATTCATCCCTGTCCATACCCCTGAAATCGGAGCCGTCGACTATTGCTTCAGCCGGAACTCTATACACAGTTCCGTCATCGCGGCGAAGTACCGCCATCGCATTTCGCCCTGTCTTTATCGAATCTTCAGGACGCAGAATCGACCCCACAGATACCTCTGTCCACTCCTCCGCCACGCCGTGTCGAACGTGCACTTCACCTTCGATATGCTCTATAGTCAACTGTCCGTCGGACGACCACGCGGGGAATGCTATGAGTACGACAAGCAGTACCGCGATTTTATATTCTCGGTACATCGACAATACGAACCCATCCATTGATAATTCCTCCTTGTAAAATTCCTTCATTGTAATATGATTCCGCCCCTACATCCCATGCCGTATTAAAACCTTCTTTAGTCACCGTTGTTTCAAGCGGTATCCAAACCGTTTCGTCACCGATTTCATTCTTCCGGATGATATATCGTTTCGGATTACTGCTTATCAGATGCGCCTGATCGGGCGCTAATCCCGTATCCATGAGTAAATACACGTGAGCGTTATGCGGTTCATCGGGAGGTACGACATCGACAAATGCCGTTGCAACACCGATGCTGGCGAGCATGCTTGAAAACGCAACCGCCATATCATCGCAATCGCCGCCGCGCAGATCGAGCGTTTCGGCAGGATACTGCACGCGATTATGCGTCTTGCGAGGATCGTGAACATACATCATCATATTTGAAAAATGATCGAACAGGATTTTAGACTTTTTAAATCGCTCTACGGCAGGATTCACGTCTTCAAGTTTATACTGATTCTGATTTAATACCTCCCTCGTAAATTGGATGATCTGCGGTTCTTCGGGTGTAATGAAGTAGCGAAGCGTCAGAATGTCGCCGTTCCAATCGTTCCGTCCGTGAATCGCGAGATGTGCCTGTCTCCGGTCGTCATATTCCGTTGCCGCAGTCGCACGCACATATATCTCCGCAGTCTGCAGGGTAAAATTTGCAATCGATTTGATTGCCTCGGAGAAAACAGCCGTCACGGGTATCTCCATTGTTTCGCCCGGCATCATATAATACGGACGCGATTCGGTTGCACCTTCCATAATCCGGTCGACGAAAAACCCGACGCGCGATTCTATCGGCCGGTGTGATACATTCCTCACTCGTACCTTTGCAATCGGTCTATATGCATGAACCTGGTATGCGGCGGGATAGACATCGCTCATTATTTCCACGTATTCAATTCGGGCAAGGGGCTCGTGCATACGGCCCAACTGCAATCGTACCGAAACATCGAGGCGGTTCGGGGTAAACTGGTTATACCCTATATCTTCAATCCCGGTGGATAAAAATGCACGCGCCGGTGTACCTCTGCCTCGGGTACTTTTATCGAAGAAGTAAAGATAACTGACATCGATGTCCATTGTCCCGAAATTCAAGCCGATCCCTCCGCTCACTGCTTCGAAAGTTTCACCACGTTCAAAGTTAAGAAAATTACCCTGTCGGATTGTGAGGAAATCGTTTACCTGGAATGCATGTCCGAATTGTGCGTGGTTACGCGTATCGTAATCTGCAACGACAAAATAATTGGTATACGGAAGATACAGTAATCCGGCCCTTAGATACTTCCTGTCGTTAATCGAAAAATGCGAGAAGTCATCCGGGAAGCTTTGTTCTTTGAGTGAGATAAAATTCTTCGCCGTAAGTCCCATGGTCAGATCGGAACGCATCATGTACAGTAATCCGGCATCGAGCGACCAGATCGGTTCGTCATACAGATTCTGGCTTACCAAAACGGTATCACCGTTAATGTGAACCGTCGGATCGGTAATGCGCTGCTGAATGAATCTGCCCGTTACACCGACAGCTATAGACGGTGAGACCAGGTGGGCGTATCCGGCGGAATAAACCTGTGAATATTCAAGCTGCTGCCTGAGCAAATCTCTTGTACCGTCTAATCCTGATTCCGGTGAAATTACATCGGTCGCAATACGAAACTCACGCGTCAATCCGGGGGCATACCGCATTGCAAATGCATGTGTATCGGAAAAACGTTTACCGATAGCGCTGTCTCCGAAAAACGGTCCTCGCTGACCTCCGTCCCTGCGAAACTCTACAAAACTGTTGATACGCAATTCCCAGTCACGTATAAAGATCAACCCGGCAGGATTCCAGTCTATCGCAGATACATCCCGCGCCATAGCCGTATAGGCACCAAGCCCGATAGCTTTCGGGCTTGATACGTGCTGTGCCTGGGTCACAAAACTGACGGCGAGCTGAATAATGATCACTATAATTAAACGATTCATAATAATTCAAATTTTATGAGACTACTATCACGGTTTTATACACAGTATCTGTTCGACCATACTTTGTATGCACCACTAAAATATGATATCTACCGGGCGGAATGTCTTTTAATTTTGCATTATACGAATGATGCATCGGTATTGTGATTCCTCCTGTGGTGAATTCCGCCGATACCTCCAACACAATAG
>PWJF01000161.1 GCA_003560935.1 Ignavibacteriales bacterium | reverse complement strand
TGACGGTGCTCGAATTAAAGCGACTTACCTCAGATCACGTCCACGGTATGGTCGAATCGCTATTCCCTGAAACGGATTTCGGCGAATCGTTCTATGAAATGCTATTCACCGAAACGGAGGGCAATCCCTTCTTCGCGATGGAGTTGGTCAAGCTGTTTAAATCCGAGGGGATTATCGAGAAAACAAACGGCACGCACCGGTTGCGCGAAGACTACGACCGGTTCGTGATTCCGAGCAAAATTCACGATATCGTCATGATGCGAATCGGCCGTTTGAATGACGAGGAGCGGGAAATGCTCGAGGTCGGTGCGGTCGAAGGGGATTCGTTTCACTCCGATACGGTCGCTGCATGTCTCGAACTCCGCCGGATCCAGGTGCTCAGAAAACTGCAGGCGCTCGAACGCGATCATCATATTATTCATCCATATGAAAAAATGTACCGGTTCGACCACGGAAAGATCCGCGAGATACTGTACGATTCAATCCTGCCCGAGCTGCGTACCGAGTACCATCTGATGATCGGCGATTTCCTGGCAATCGAATACGAAGGCCAGGATTATATGGCCGCAAGCATCGCTCATCATTTTCTCGAAGGAAAAGATCAGAAGAAAGCGCTTCCCTATCTCGTCATCGCCGGAGAGCGTGCCCGGACGATTTTTGCAAACGAGCAAGCGCTCGAGTATTACCGCAAAGCGTTCGATATCATTACTACATTCGAAAAGAGTGATCGTGATAAAGAATTTGCAAAAGGAAAGGATACCGTCCTCGAGGGCATGGGGGATGTGTTTCTTCTTACAGGAAAACACGACGATGCTCTCGAGCATTATAATGCATTGCTTAATGAGCCGGGAATAGAGAAAATACGAAGAAGCGAAATCACGCGGAAACTGGGCATGGTTTACATTAATAAGGGTGAGACAGAGAAAGCGCTCGTATTCCTCGGCGATGCGGAGCAAGCATTTACCGGTGCACCGGATGATGACAAAATACGGATAACGATCGGAAAGATACGATGTACACGCGCCCGTATTCATAGAGCTCAGGGTTCGATTGAAGATGCGATGAAAGATCTCGAAGAAGGTCTTCGTTTATTGGGAGATGAAGACAATTATAGGGAGCGCGGAGAAGCATATAACAATCTTGGAAATATTTATGTCGATCAGGGTGACTTCGATCGTGCCGTAGAACAATATCAACAAAGTTTAAAACTCCGCGAGGAAGTGAGCGATCAGAAAGGGATCGCTGAAACGTATAATAACCTCGGTATTCTATATTATGAAAAGGGTGATTATAGAAAAGCTGCCGAGATGTTTGAAAAGGGGCTTGAAATGATGAATAAAATTGGATTCAGGGTTGGAATCGCCGGCGGTTATAATAATCTCGGTTCGACGTATCAAGATCTTGGAAATTATGAAGAAGCCCGGTCAATGCATGAGAAGAGTCTTGCGATCCGGGGAGAGATTGGCGATGTTCCCGGTATAGCGATGTCATTTCTGAATCTTGGTTTGGTTAATCATGACCTTAATGAACTCGAAACGGCACTGGTACAGCTTGAGACAAGTCTTTCGATGCAGAAAGAGATCCAGGTTCGCGTATTGCAGGCGCTGACGATTCTGTGGCAAGCACAGGTTCTATTAAAGCAGGGCAAATTGGACGAAGCCCGGCGGACTGCCGAAGATGCGCTCGCTGAAGCGCGTGAAACCAACCAGAAAGGAAATGTCGGTAAAGCCAAAAGAGTGCTTGCGATGATAAATCTTGAACGTTTGCAATCCGGGGATGAATCCGGTCGCAATGAACTTATTAGTGAAGCACTACAATGCCTGAATGAAAGTCTTGAAATACTTGAAACCGTGAAGATGGAACATGAGATAGGGAGGACATGCATCGAACTTGCACGTTTCTATTTTAGTACCGGTAATACCGAAGAAGGGCGAACCTATATGGAAAGAGCTCGAAGTATCTTTAATAAGTTGGAAGCGTCGGGAGATTTGGGCAGGGTTGAAGAGATTGAATCAACATTATTACATAACAAAGGACAACCGCTATGAAACCTGCCGCCGATATTGATAACGAGGGTAAAAAGTGGACCGAAACGCGGTATCGTGGAAATTCGATGCCCGAGTTTACAATGAAAGCTCTCATTACCGGTAGCATGGTGGGCGCACTGCTTATGGGCTCGAATGTATATGTGGGTTTAAAGACCGGATTTACGCCGGGAGGTTCGATCTTAGCCGCAATACTGAGTTTTATTATACTGCGTTCGTTAAAAACGAACTTCTCGATTCTTGAAAACAATATAGCGCAGACTGTCGCCTCTGCCGCTGCTTCTATCGGAATTATCGTAGCCATTCTCCCTGCCCTCATCATGTTGGGGCATGAATTTTCAATGTATCAAATCTTCTTATGGTTATTGTCGGTATGTTTTTTGGGTGTTCTGTTTGCAGTCCCGCTCAGAAGGCAGACTATTGTTGCCGATCAGCTTCCTTTTCCGAGCGGAACCGCCTGTGCGACAACGATTACTGCAATGCACGCCGATGAAAAAGATGCAATAAAGAAGGGTAGAGTGCTCGGTCTCTCCGGCGCCTTCGCAGCGGTTGTCATATGGTTAAGGGATGCGATCCCCCAATTGATTCCAGCAAATACGTTTATACCCGGTAAAATATCGGGCATCGGTTTTAATCAGTTGATGGTTGGTATAAACTGGAGCCCGTTGTTTGTTGGCGTCGGGATGTTGATCGGTCCCCGTATAGGTCTCAGTTTATTTCTCGGTGTCATCGCGGCATGGGGAATACTCAGTCCGATACTTGTGGTGAACGGGATCATCGAGACTGCATCGTATCCTGCACTCCGGGGATGGACAATGTGGCCCGCGATCGGTATGATGGTGGCGGCAGGAATTACAACCATCATTATCAAATGGAGAATCATTGTCCAGACATTCCGGTCTATGCGAAGTGCATCACTCACCTCTTCCGGCGGACTTGAGTTCCCATTTAGTTTATGGCTGGCAGGGGTTATTCTCCTGTCGATTATTGTGAGCGTTCTCATGCAAAGCTTTTTTCAGATTCCCGTTTGGATGACAATCCTCGTCATCCCTTTGGCTTTTATACTCACCTCCGTTGCCGTTCGTACATACGGCGAAACGGATATAAATCCGGTAGCGCCGATGGGATGGACTACACAGATCACGTTCGGCGCCCTTGCACCGGGAATCACTCTAACCAACGTCATTGGAGGGGGGGTAACCGGAGCGACATCAAGCTCAGCAGGTGATATTATGGGTGATCTGAAAACGGGATATTTACTCGGCGCAACACCACGGAGACAAACCTATGCGCAATTCATCGGAGTGATTGTGGGTATATGCGTTGCACTCCCTGTATTTTCTCTTTTAACCTCTGTGTATACAGTGGGAGGAGCTGAACTGCCTGCGCCGGCGGGGGTATCGTGGTCCGGATTGGCAAGCGTTTTAGCAGAAGGATTCAAAGCGCTCCCTCCCCATTCTGCCAACGGAGTGTATGCCGGCATTGCGCTGGGAGTACTTCTCACGTTGGGAAGTAATACAAAAATGAAAGGGTTTTTTCCGTCACCGATCGGTATCGGGATCGCAATGATACTCCCTGCAAGGTTTTCCCTTGCTATCGTTCTCGGATCGATAATAGTGGTGGTGATAAAAAAGGTAGCCCCTGGTTGGTGGGGAAATTACTCCATGTCTCTTGCATCGGGACTCATCGCGGGAGAGGCGGTGTTCGCATTGATAATAATCGTTCTGCGAACGACGGGAGTGTTCTGAAAACGTGAATGATTATGAGACAAACCCCGATAGTAATCGCAGACTTGACAATCTATAAGATTTTTTTTAGCTTGCGCCCGTCGCTCGGAGGTAGTATAAAACATTATCCGTTTTCCCCTAATTTCGTTCATTAATAATAAGAGGAGGGTACTATGAAAGCACGAGGATTTCTTTCCGCGCTGTTCGTTGCCGCATTTCTGTTTGCGATGCAAACTGTCGCAGTTCACGCTCAAACCCACGATCATCTTCCCGATCATATCATGAAAGCTCCCGCGGACATGAAATGGAAGGATGGACCCGCCTCGCTGCCGGAGGGAGTGCAATACACATTGATTCAGGGAGATTGGACAAAAGAAGGGCCTTTTACCGCCCGGCTCAAATTTCCGGCAGACTATAAAATACCGCCTCATTGGCATCCGGAAATTGAGCATGTGACGGTCATTAAAGGATCGTTCCATATGGGTACCGGCGAGGAGTTCGACAGGGATAAAACACACAAGCTGCCGGTCGGCGGGTTTGCCATGATGAACATAGGAACGAGGCATTTTGCATTTACCACCGAGGAAACTATCGTACAGCTTCACGGGATCGGTCCATGGGGAATCACATATGTAAATGAGGAAGACGATCCGAGAGTAGCGCGAAGATGAGGAAATGAGACGGCTGCCGGTAGGGAGAGAACCGTACGCTTTCCCTACCGGGAATTATTCATTTTTTATTGGTTTTTAATCGGTGCAGAAAATACCCTTCTCTCACCACCCCGCACCTCTCATCTAACACCTCTCACCTATCACCTGATTGCATATCCCCCAAAATTTTATTTATTTGCCCTATAAGCCCACAACAAATTTTAACAATTCTTTGACATAACCGTGACATCTTATTACCGGTGAAATTGTACCTTTCTCCCTATGAAGTAAAATATATCTTAATTAATACCATAAGGGAGGATTTATGAAACGATTCATTTGTATCTTTTTGTTTCTATCCGTAGGCGCATTTGCACAGGAGCAGGGAGATATGGTTTCCGGTGCGACGATGTACGCCGATCATTTATTCCCGTTTAGCCGGCTGGTAGATCTTCCGCAGGACGACAGCCCGCAGTCGCCCGGTATCGGCGGCCCCCGGCCCGTCATCAGACCACCGTTAAATACGGGCAGAATCGCTCTTGAATCCGTTGCCGGATTCGGGGGCGGTATTGTAACAGCCATTGCAGGGGTATTTATCGGAGATATGATTGGTCCCGACGACTGCTACGGGGCGCCGTTGTGTATTAGTCGGGGTGCAATGGTTGGTATGATGATAGGGTATCCCATTGGCACTGCAATCGGGGTTTATGCGGTAGGTAATATTGGCAATCAAACCGGATCCTTCTGGACCACTCTGGCCGGTTCCGCTTCGGGATTTTTTATCGGTGCATTAGTTGCCGGCGCGGTGGAGAATGAAATTCCGTTTATCCTTACATCGGTAGCCGGACCCGTGATTGCGTTTAATATGTCGAGAAAATATAAGGATCGATATAATATGGGTTCAAACACCGTCACCTACAGGCACCAGCGGGTATGGGATCATCAGACGCCGCTCATAACCGACGGCGGTGTCGGAGTGAATGTTTTAAGCATTGGTTTTTAATAGTAATGAACGTACTACGAAGACCTGACAGGTTTTAAAAACCTGTCAGGTCTGTTGTATCACAATCCATCCCCTGAATTGCAAATCCCGCAAAAATTTGTATATTTTATCCTATCGACCAACAACCAGACACAGGTACTATGTCCGCACCATCGATTCTTACACAGCTTATCGAACGTTTCCAGAGCAACCTCGACGCATACAAATCCCCGAAATACAACGAAGCCCAGCTCAGGGGCGAGTTCGTCAATCCCTTGTTCGAAGCGCTCGGGTGGGATGTCTATAATAAGAAGGGCTATGCCGAAGCGTATAAAGATGTCATACACGAAGATGCAATTAAAGTAGGCGGCGCGACGAAGGCGCCCGATTACAGCTTCCGCATCGGCGGCGTGCGAAAGTTCTTTCTCGAGACG
>PWJF01000277.1 GCA_003560935.1 Ignavibacteriales bacterium | reverse complement strand
GATTAACGAGGCATGGCGGTACGTAAACGCCGGATCGTTCATCTCGCCGAGAAATTTATGGGAGTACGTTTCCGGAAACCCGTAGGCGGGTTTTAACCGGTTGACGATCCCGCCTTCCTGGTCGATCGATATGAAAAACGGATGGGGAAGATATTCGCGGAGCGATTGTGTTAACGACCGCAGTTGTTCCGGCGACTCGATATTTCTCCGGTATGTTTTCGTTACATCATCGTAATCGAAGAGAACGATCCATCCGATATGATGTTTTTTTATACCGCTAATGACCGGATCGTTTTCATCAAGCGTGAATCCTCTGAAACCGGTCTGTATCATCTGTCCGATTTTTTCGGGAAGGGTTGCTATCATCGCAGTATCGGTTCGCCCTGTAATTCTTCATCAAGCAGGATTTGTTGCTGTTCTTCAAACGCTTCCCTTTCCGCAATGCGCTCATGTTCGAGATCGTCTTCGGGCTCGAGATGATGATCCCACGGGAAGGTGTATCGCTGCCACGATAACCTGTCGCCCTCGGCGGTAAAAACGGTGTATCCCGGCTTGAATCCGAGCCAGTTGCCTCCCCACCATGCTGCACTTACCGCCTGACCGTGTTCGACTTCAACTTCGTATATACAGTCGAGAACGACAAAATGCCATCCGTGCGAATCGAAGCTGTAGTACGGTTTCTGCATCCCGACACCGTCCATGAAAAACTTCTTCCCGAGATCGGGATCGTCTACCGGTACTTTTCGTCTGCCACTTAAACCGAGACAATCATGATTGCCGATGCAGTGATAGTACGGCATATCGAGTTCATCGGAGATGGTCGCAAACAGATCGATCTGATCCTCGAATTCATCCTTCTCGGTGTATAATCCGTCGAACGGACCGTCGCCGCCCATAAGCACAAAATCCGGCTTCGGATCGAGCGCGTTTACGTGATCGATACATTGCCGGTAACCGATATTTCCTTTGCGTCCCCGGCGGACGTGCATATCGGTGAGGTGAACAAAACGGAACGGCTTGTTCAGATTATCGATACGCGAACGGTCTTCGCCGATCGTGATGGATGGGAAACCGCCGAGCAATCCGAGTCCGGCAGTTCCCGCGGCGAAGTTTTTTATAAATGCTCGCCGTGGATTGTTCCCGTTTTCGTTATCTCTCATGACTTTTCCAATCCCTTTTTTAATTGTGAAATAATATTTTGAAATACCGGTTTGGCGAGACTTACTTCACTGAACATTTGTGTTATGTGCTCTTTAGTCAGCCGGTTGAAATCTTTTTCTACCGGTGTTATCAACACGCCGCCGAAGTCGACCGAAGCGGGACTAAGTAATATTTTATCGTCGCCTTCGAGAAAAAAATATGATGGACGATGTTTTCCTCTCGGTATAAATAATACGCGCCACATATCATACCCGGGAATGAAAAACGATATGATGTTCATCATCGGTTCTTCGTCGTTACCGTTTTGCGCGGTAAAGGCAGTATAAAACATTTCGAACATGTCTTCGATCCGTGCTTTATCCTGCGATTCAACGCTGATGAATCTTCGCAAAGTATCGTCTATTGCTGTAATCTGTAATTCGTTATAATTGTGAATTACTTCACCGAACGCCGTTTTCAACGTATCGAACTGTTCCTCGATCAGCATGAATCCTTTATTGCCCGCCTGGAAATGCAGATGGTCGGGCGCCGAGGCGCCGCATTTCGGTCCGTTGTAAAAAACCGTGTAATACTTGCCCAGATCCTTACTCAACTCAAGTAAAATATCGAACGATTCGTCTATCCGCTGTGGAATGTGACGGACATGCGGTATCGTGAAATGTCCCGGAAAAATCGGAAAGGGATTACAGAGGATGAGATAGTCGGATCCGTACTGAATTCCTTTCTGATCGGCGGGGAGGTTTTCCAGGCAGAGAAAACACTTTCGTTCTTTGATCGACTTTTCATCGACATTTGCCGAGCTGGATATGATACGTCCGGGATTGAATTGCGCTTTCATCGTGAAGCCGTCGAACTGAAACTCGCGCACCTGAATGTCGTCGAGACTTTTATATCCCGTAGCGAGTTGTTCCCACACGGTCTTCTGCTGCTTCAGCAACGCACGCGTTAGTTCGGAATAATCTCCATCGACGCCGCCGAAACGCTGTAACATGTTGACCGGTAATGATTTATCGGCTATCATCGCGCGTTCTTTTGCTGCCGTGCATGAATTTCGAATGTTCTGATGCGGTCTTTATAGGTATTGTGGGCATTCAGCTTATTGATGTCGAGCGATGCATCGGTGTTGTCTTCCCAGCGGCGGCAGTAATATACCGGTTCATAAATTCTTCCGATCTGATAGTTGCGGGAGATGGCAAGACCGATAGCATAGTCTTCACCGTAGCTGACATTCGGTATCTTTATCGAACGTAGTACCGGTGTATAGAACGCACGCGGTGCGCCGAGACCGTTAATACGGAGGGCGTTATTCCTTCCGTTGTCCGGTGTCCATTCACGGTGATCGATTAAACCCGGTGGAATCCGCCGCAGGTTAAAATCCGTCATAATATAGCTGCCGATGACCATCGCGCATTTTTCTATGTGAAACACGTCGACGATTTTTTGCAGCGTTGTGTCATCGATATACACATCGTCGCTGTCCAACTGCACCGCATACTTGCCGCAGTAGTCGCTGTGAACGCCGACGTTCCAGCAGCCGCCGATACCGAGATCGGTACGGTCGGGAATGATATGCTTAAGACGTTTATCCTTCTGTGCAATTCCTTTTAGTATATCCGTCGTGCCGTCGGTCGAATAGTTATCGACGACGATAAGGTTGAAATCGAAATCCGGTTTTTGTTTGAGGACCGATTCGACCGCGTCCTTAATGGTCTTTTTACGGTTCCGCACAGGAATGATCACCGACGCTTCGACCGGGAATGTATCGCCGGTTTCTTTCACTTTCTCAAACTTCGGTTCAAGATACGCGCCGATATGTTTAAGGTGTTCGGTGAACGCGGCTTCCATATCGATCTGCACGTCGCGGTTTTTCGGGTCGACATAATCGAACATCTTCTCTCCCGATTTTCTGGTGTCGACCTCGACGGTTGTGTAGAGGAATTCCGGAATACGCACGACCGGATATTCACGCGACACGGCAAGCCGGACGCCGTACCAACCGGCATACTTGAACGGTTTTTGTAACGATTGCACGGCTCCCGCAAGTGCATCTTTGCGGAGCAATACAAGCGGTCCGAAATTAAAATCGTCCCGCACGCTGCCTGTCTGATAATCGATAACGGGCAACGGGATTCTCGTATCTCCCTTCTTTGCATAGTAATCGGAGTAGATTATTCCGGCATCGGTATCATCCGCGACCTGTATGAATCGTTCCAACGAGAATTGCCCCGGTTCGATGAGTGTATCCTGCGTGAGGAAGAGCGCGTAATCGTTTTTGGTGTGTTCGTTTATTTTGTTGAGCGTATCGGCGCTGAAGATCGAGTCGATTTGTATCGCCGTGCAACTTTGGACGGTCGAACCGTCTTGAGACAGTAAATATACCGAATCGACTAAATCGTATTTCTTAATATTTTCAATTGTGGTTTTTGTATGTTCGAATCCATCATAAGGAATAAAAACGCTTGCTTTATTATCCATTTTCCTCTCCATTGTTACCGTTCGGATGGCATCTGTAGTGAGTCCGCGCGAACCGCGGCAATGATGCTCGGATGGGTGAAAAACCCGATCGTTCAAATGTACAAAAATATTTCGTATATTTCATATTCAATCGTTACCAATCAATTGTTGTTTAATCACTGGAGCGGAGCGGAAGTAATCAATGAGCGAAGCGAATTAATAAAACGGGAAATGACGATGTCAAAGATTATCATTTTAGCTATTTTCTTTACGTTGGGTACACTACTTACAACCAATACCGCATATGCCGGCGATGCACGGGTCCTTACAGGACTCGACCGGCTTGTGAAGAGTAATTTTGAGCTTCTGAAAGACAAACGGGTAGGACTCATTACCAATGCAACCGGTGTCGATTACAGATTACATTCCATTGTCGATTTATTTTTCGATTCCGAAAATGTCGATCTCGTCGCTCTTTTTGGTCCCGAACATGGTGTACGGGGGGATTACACCGCGGGTGAATATGTCGAATCGTACACCGACGAGCGGACCGGCCTGCCGGTCTATTCGTTATATGGGAAAACACGAAAACCGACAACCGAAATGCTGGAGGGACTTGATGTGCTTGTGTATGATATACAGGATGTCGGAGTCCGTTCGTATACCTATATCAGCACGATGGGACTCGCCATGGAAGCCGCTGCGGAGAAAGGTATTCAGTTCATCGTCCTCGACCGGCCGAATCCGTTAGGAGGAAGAAAAATCGAAGGGAACGTTGCCGAGGAAGGTTATTTTTCATTCGTCAGCCAGTTTCCCATACCCTACGTTTACGGGCTCACAAGCGGCGAGCTTGCACGGATGATCAACGCCGAAGGGTGGCTCAAGAACGGTAAGAAGGTCAATCTTTATGTTATGCCCGTGACCGGCTGGAACCGCGATATGACGTTCGAAGATACGGGATTGCAGTGGGTGCCGACCTCTCCGCATATACCGCACCGGGATTCGGCGATCTATTATACCGCCACCGGCATTCTCGGTGAGCTGTACTATATTAATATCGGTGTGGGATATACCACGCCCTTCCGGAAGTTTGCGGCAGAGTGGATCGATCCGTATGAAATCAGCGCCCGGCTGAATCGACTTGATCTTGACGGTGTGATCTTTCGTCCTGTAACGTACCGCCCTTACTACGGTACGGATGAGGGGAAGGTCGTGCACGGCGTGCAGCTTCACATCACCGATTACCGGGCGGTAAACCTGATGAGCTTGCAGTATCTCTTTCTTGAGATCCATCACGAGTTATATCCGGACAAAAATCCATTCGAGCACGCAGTAAACAGACACACCATGTTCGACCGCGTCTCCGGTACTTCGAAAGTACGCGAGTTGTTTACAGAACGGATGAAGTATGAGGATATCGAGGAGTTTTTGAATAAGGATGTGGACGAATTCCGGGAGATGTCGGCAAAGTATTATTTGTATTAGTTTTGTAAACTTAAAACTCGAAACCGTCACTCCTCTTCGGCTTTCTTCTTCCCAAACTCCGGATCGATCCTGATAAACGACGCCGCGATAAACGTCGGTATCGTTGCGATCACGACCCACACGAAGAAGTGCTGATAGCCGATTATCTCCTGCAGCCAGCCGCTGAACATTCCGGGCACCATCATGCCCAGCGCCATGAATCCGGTACAGATCGCGTAGTGTGCCGTTTTGTGCTCGCCTTCGGCAGTATAGATCATGAACAGCATATAGGCGGTAAAGCCGAATCCATAGCCGAACTGTTCGAGTGCAACCGCCATGTTAATAATCAGCAGGTTATCCGGCAGATTATATGATAGAAAGACGAATACCAGATTCGGCAAAGTGATTGCACACACCATCGGCCAGAGCCAGTATTTCAGACCGTTTCGGGCGGCCAGTATGCCGCCGAGTATGCCTCCGAGCGAGAGCGAGATCAATCCGACCGTGCCGTACACAAAACCCACCTGTCCCGTCGTTAATGCAAGTCCTCCGATCTCCTGCGGGTCGAGCAGGAACGGCGAGGCGAGACGTACAAGCTGTGCCTCGGCAAACCGGTACAGCAGCAGGAATGCGATCGCAATACCGATGCGTTCTTTTTTAAAGAAGAGGGCGAACGTTCTGAAGAATTCTTTCAATATGGTCTTTTCGCCGTTGCCCGCTGCCGGTTTATCGACGATCGGGTACGGCAGGATGAATTTATGATACAGGAAGAATACGAGAAAGAGACCGGCAAGG